>NZ_JAAGNB010001053.1:0-10912 GCF_010550475.1 Amycolatopsis sp. SID8362 | reverse complement strand
GCCTGGCCAGGGCCGGCGAGCTGGGCGCGGTCGTGCTCGACGTCCACTCGGCACCGGTCGCGCTCGGCTTCGAGCCGCCGCCACCACCGCCCCCGCCCGCACGACCGGTCGCGGCCGCGACCCGGACGCCGAAGCTGGTCGGCGGGCGGATCCTGATGGGCGTCGGGCTGCTGCTGATGTTCTTCATCGTCGTCGGCATGTTCGCGGGAACACCGCTGGCCGCTGGGATCTTCTTCGCCGTCCTCGGGGTCGGTGCCCTGCTCGGTGGCTGGTGGCTCGCCGAGCCCGCGCCGCGCTAACGTCGGGGTGGTGCCGAAGCTGATCCACTTGAACGGGCCGTCCGGGATCGGGAAGTCCACGATCGCGCAGGTCTACGCCGAGCGGCATCCCGGGGTGCTGAACCTCGACACTGATCGGGTCGTCTGCCTCATCGGGGGGTGGCGGGAGACCTTCTTCGAGACCTTCCGCGCCGCGCAACTGCTCACCCGGGCGATGGCCGAGACGCACCTGAAGACCGGGCACGACGTCGTCATGCCGCAGCTCGCCACCCGCGTTGTCGACGTCGAGGCCTTCGAACGCGTTGCCGAGGAGTGCGGGGCCGAGTACCGGGAAATCCTGCTCACCGCCGGGAAGCCCGTCGCCACGGCGCGGTTCGCCGCGCGGGCCGCGCAGGGGGATGCCGCGACCAAGGGGGTCGACGACGTCGTGAACGAGCGGGGTGGCGTCGCCATGGTCGAGCGGATCCACGACCAGCTCACCGCCTACCTGCCGCAGCGGCCCGGGTGCGTCGTCGTCGAAACCGGCGGGCGGGCGCCGGAGGAGACCTACGGCGCCGTTGTCGCCCACCTGCGCGGGCGGTGAAGCGGTCCGGTTCACTGGTCGGCATGGCGGGCATCCCGGAATTCGCGCTGCGGCAGATCGAGCGCTGGTGTGCCCGGCGCGTGCCCGGACACCTGCGTGACCAGGTGCGGGTCGAGTGCCGGACGCGGGGGCGGGCCGTCACCATCTTCGAGCTGCGGGACGGGACCGAGCGGGAGATCGCGCAGCTGCGCGTCGACGAATTCGGGATCTGGTCGGTGTTCTGGGCGGACTCGGACGGGGAGTGGCTGGCGCACCCGGACGCGCCCGTGGCCAGCACGCCGCCGCCGTTGCTGGCTGAGATCGAACGGCGGTGCGAGCGGGACTAGACGGGCGGCGGGAAGCGGACCTCGTTGCGGTCGATCTTCGCGTGCGCCGCGGCCGGCAGGTCGACGCCGAGGCGGTCCGCCAGCTGCAGCAGGTACAGCGTGACGTCCGCGATCTCGTCGAGCACCTTGGCCGCCAGCTCCGGGTCGTCGCGCCACGCGTCGGACTCCTCCGGGGTCAGCCACTGGAACAGCGAGGTCAGTTCGCCCACCTCGCCGGACAGCGCCATCACGAGGTTTTTGGGCGTGTGGAACGGCTCCCACGCCCGGGCGGCCGCGAAGCCGCGCAGGCGCTGGGTCACGTCGTCGAAGGTCACGCGGCGATTGTGCCTGGCCGTCACGGTGCGCTAACGGCCGTATGGCGGATTGGCGTTGACCGGTGAATCTCTCACTCAATAGGTTGAACTTCGTCGGGATGTTTGCGGGGACCAGGGCCGGGAAAGGAACGTCTTGAAGTACCTGCGATCCGTCCGCGGCCGCATGCTGGGCATCGCGCTCATCCCCGGCACCGCCCTCGTCGTGGTGGCGGTCGTCATCACGGCTTTCCTGGTCCACCAAGCGCTTCGCACGCGCGACCTCGCCGTGGAGACGGCGACGGCGGCGGACCGGACGGCCCGGTCCGTGGTCGCGTTGCAGGCGCAGCGGAGCGCGGCGATGGCCGCGCCGGAGCAGCGGACCGCCGCGTACGCCGGCTACACCCAGCGGATCGACACCGCCATCGCCGGGCTGCGCGACTACGTCCGCCGCGCGCCGGACGCCGAATCGGCCTACCAGCAGACGACCGCCGTCGAGCTGCTTTCCGTCGCCGAAGGCATGGACCGCGCCGATTCCCTCGCGCTGGCCGGGCTCGACGGCGTCACGCGGCGGCCGTACGCCCTCGCCGTCGCCGCCTACCGGGCCGGGCTGACGCGGGTCGCGCCGCAGCTCACCGACAGTGGCCGGACGGCGTACGAGTCGCTCATCCGCAGCGCCGACTGGAGCAGGCTGGCCGCCGCCGAAGACGCGTTCGCCGCCGCCGAACCCCTGCCCGTGCCCGAGTCCACGTGGCGCAGCGCCGCCTACACCGTTTCCGAGCAGCTCGGCCGGCTTTACACCCAGCAGAGCCAGTACGCCGTGCAGCTCACGCTCGACGACGGCCGCCGCACGCTCGCCGGCGCGCTCTCCGCGGGGACCGCGCTGCTGCTGTGCGCGGTGCTGCTGCTGATCGTCGTGCGGCGGCTCGTGGCGCGGGTGCCGGTGCCGGTCGTGCCGATCATGGTGCCCACCGTGCGCTCGGCCATCCCTCGGCCTCGCCACGCACGGTCACGACGGCCGAAGGTGCCGGAGCCGTGGCCGCTGAAAGCCGTGCTCGACGACTTGCGCCGCCAATGAGGTCCTCACCGAGAGTCATGCGTTACTCCGAAAAGAGCACGCGGTTGGCCCACACGCGCACTCGACGGCCTCGGGCAGACTGGTGCGCGTGAGTCCCCACTCGGATCTTCGCCCCTACCTGCGCACTTTGGACGCGGAGACGCTGGCGGACCTGCTGCATGCCCAAGCCGAGCGTGACCCTGAGTTGCGGCATTCGCTCGAACTGCGCGCGGCGACCCAATCCGGTGACGTCAGCGAGGCGCACCGCCTGCTCGACACCGCCGTGACCGACGGGAACGTCGAATACACCGCGAAGATCGGTGCCGTGCTGGACACGCTGCAGCGGATGCTCGACGCCGGCAGCCGCGCCGACCTGGCCCCGCTGGCCCGGCGCACGGTCGACGACATCAGCGAAGTGCTGGAGCAGTCGGGCGACCACACCGGCGACCTCGGCGAACGGCTGGAGCGGGCCGTCGAGCTGTACGCCCGCGCGTGCGCCGCCCGGCCGCCGGACCCGGAGAAGCTGGCCGGCTGGATCGTCGAGGTCGAGTTCGACGGCCCCGGCTGGCCGGCGATCGACCTCGCCGACTTCGCGGCCGCGCTGGGGGAACGCGGGCTCAAGCTGATCAAGTCCCACGTGGACGACGTGCTCGCGGCCAACGGCTCCGGCCACCGCCGGGACGTGGCCGAACGGCTGCGGGAACAGCTGGCCGAGGTCCTCGGCGACGTCGACGAGCTGGTCGCGATCCTCTCGGCCAAGCCGCCGCGCGTCGACGTCAGCCTCAAGATCGTCCGGGTGCTGCGGGCCGCGGGACGGCACAGCGAAGCCATCGCGCACGCCGCCCGCGCGCTCACCCACGACAAGCAGCCGCCACCGCAGCCGGACGACGAGACTTCCCGCCGACGCAAGGACTTCGACGCGCGGCCGGACCGCGAGACGTTCGCCGCGCTGCGCGAAGCCGCGCAGGCCGCGGGCAAGTGGACGGCGCAGCGCCGGGAAGCGCTGGCGACCCTGCGCGAACGCGCGGCGGAAGGCGGCGCCGACGAGCTGGTCCGCGTCCTGCTCGACGACGGCCGTCCCGACGAAGCCTGGCGCGCCTGCGTGCGGTTCGGGGCGTCGCCGGAGCTGAAGCTCGAACTGGCCGAGCTGCGCGCCGCCGACCACCCGGCCGAGACCATCCCGGTCTTCCGCGAGCACGTCGAGGAACTCATCGAGCGCAAGGACCCGCAGGCCTACCAGGAAGCCGCGCGCCGGCTGAAGTCGTTGCGCGGCTTGCACAAGCGCGCCGGGACCGCGGACGAATTCACCGCTTACCTCGCCGCGCTGGGGGAAACCCACCGCCGGAAAACCCGCCTGATCACGGAAATCCGGGCCGCGCGAATCGCTTTGCCCAAAGCCGTAACCTCCCCGCGCACACCTCGTTGACCGACGTGAACCGGTGTGCACGTGCACCGGGACACCGCGAGCCCGCCACGGTGGCGACGCCCTGGCCAGAGAAGTCGCGGTGGCCCTGTCCCGTCGCCCCGCTCGGCGCCTCCCCGTCGAGCACGCGGCGGGACCCGCGCCAGGGCCACCGCGACCGGCTCGCGGACTGTGACAACCGGGCCTCCGGCCCGGGCCGGGGGCTCCGCCACCCGGACCCCCCGAAAAGCGTGCATGAAAACATGAGTCCATGAGCCCGGTGAGTCGTGCCCGCAAGAGGCAGCCGCAGCCCGTCACCCACAGCGTGACCGGCCTGTTCAAGGACGTCCTGAACGACTTCTCGGCGCTGGGTGCCGAGCCCGCGCCGGTCGACGTCGAGCTGCTCGCCTCCGAGGTGCTCGGCCAGTTCCACGACGTACCCGTCGAGGACGGTGAAGAGTCGCTCGGCCTGGAGCTGATCGCCTTCGCACAGCGCAAGATCACCCCGGGCGCCGCCGCGCTGCTGGCCGCGCTGAAGGTCGTCGCCGAGACCGACGTCGAGCGCAAGGCCGCCGAAGACGGCCTGCAGGTCGTGCTCGGCCGGGGCATCCCGGCGCCGACGTGGGCCAGCGAGCTGGGCCGCGTGCGCGCCGGCGAGTGCTGGCGGACCGGCGACGTCTACGGCGACGAGAACTCCCTGCTCTGCGTCTTCTCCCACGGCGGCGAGGCGTACGGCCTGCTCGCGCTCCTCGACTTCACCGAGGGCGGCCGGGTGCGGGACCTCGTCGTGATCGAGCAGCCCGCCGACGTCCTCGGCGAAATGCGCGAGCAGGCCGAAGCCGACCCGGAGCTGGTCGTCTTCGAAGCGGTCGAGCCTGCCGAGGCGCACCGCCTGATCGCGGACGGCCTCGCCGCGACCGACCACCTCGAGGACGCCGACGTCAGCGAGGACTACGCGCGCTTCCACGCGGTCGCGCTCACCTGGTGCCGCGCGCTGCCGGAGCCCGCGCTGGTGCCCGAGGTGGCCGTCTGGTCCGAGACCGAGCGGGCCGCGGTCGTCGAGCAGTTCGTCGCGGCGAGCGGGGAAGACGCCGACGCCGCCCGCTCGCTCGGGCGCCTGCTGCTGGAGCACGGGCTGCGCACCGACCCGGCGAACCCGCTGCGCGTCGGCCCGGAGAAGATCGCGCGCTTCCTCGAAGGCCTGCTGGGCGAGGAGTACGAGCTCGACGCCGACCACGAGGAAGCCGTCGAGCCGGTCGTGCTGGCCTGGGTGCAGTGGACCGCGGAGCGGGCCGGGCTGACCGAGACCGCGGTCGCGGCGCTCGACGAGGCCGTCGCCGACTACCTCAGCGAGTACGCCGACGAGGACGACTCCCCGCTGGAGCGCTACTTCGGCGGCGTCGGGGACCTGTCGCCGAGCGAACTGGCCGACGCGCTGGAGCGCCGGATGTTCGCCGTGCCGTCGCTGACCACGGAGATCGACGACGAAGAGGTCGACCTCGACCCCACCGACCCCGAGCAGCGCCGGGCGCTCGTCATCGCCGAAGCCGACGAAGACGAGGAAGAGCAGCGGCTGATCCTGCGCGCGACCATCGTCGACCAGCTGTGGGACGACGAGCCCGCGGACGTCTGGCAGACCGTGGAGCGCCTGCAGGAGGGCGAGCTGGACCGCGACGAGATCTTCGAGCAGCTGATCGACGCGCTCGAGGGCAGCCTGGTGGACGGCGAAACGCTGGAGTACGACCCGGACGCCTACGTCGAGGCGCTCGGCGAACTCTGACGACTACGGGAGGGGGCCCGCCGGCTCGGCGGGCTTCGCCTTCCGGCGGCGCTCCTGGAGCCGGTCGTCGAAGTCCACGACGAACGTTCCGGCGGCCATCGCGATCAGCAACGCCAGACCGAGCACCGCACCGACCCACGTGAGGATCATGGTGAACATCGTGGGCCTCCTCCCCAGCTCAGAGCCGTTTCCTGACTCCTTCAGGGTCGCTTTCCGAACGGGCGGCCGGTATCGGCCAACCGGTTAGGCCTCGGTGCCTCCCCTCGGCCGATCGGCCGGTGTTTCGGGGCTCAGCGTGGGAATGGTGCGCGTGTGGGTGACGAATCAGAGCTTGCGCAGGCGGACGCGGTTGATCGCGTGATCGCAGTCCTTGCGCAGCACGAGCGTCGCCCGCGGCCGGGTCGGCTTGATGTTCTCCATCAGGTTCGGCTCGTTGATCGACCGCCACAGGTGCTTCGCCTCGGCGCGGGCCTCGTCGTCCGGCAGGCCGGCGAAGTGGTGGAAGTGCGACGCCGGGTCCGCGAACGCCGTGTGCCGCAGCTCCAGGAACCGCTCGATGTACCAACGTTCGATGTCGTCGGTGTGCGCGTCGACGTAGATCGAGAAGTCGAAGAGGTCGGACACCATCAGCCGCGGCCCCGGCTGCAGCACGTTCAGGCCTTCGACGATGAGGATGTCCGGCTGCTGCACCACCTGCTCCTGACCGGGCAGGATGTCGTAGGCCAGGTGCGAGTACACCGGCGCGGCGACGCGCTCGGCCCCCGACTTGACGTCGGTCACGAACCGCAGCAGCGCGCGGCGGTCGTAGCTCTCGGGGAAGCCCTTGCGGTGCATGATCCCGCGCCGCATCAGCTCGGCGCGCGGGTACAGGAAGCCGTCGGTGGTGACCAGGTCGACGCGGGGGTGGTCCGGCCAGCGGGCGAGCAGCGTGCGCAGGATGCGGGCGGTGGTCGACTTGCCGACCGCCACGCTGCCCGCGATGCCGATCACGAACGGGACCTTCGTGCCGCGGGAGTCGTCACCGAGGAACGTCGTCGTCGCTTCGTAGAGCCGCTGGCGCGCGGCGACCTGCAGGTTGATCAGGCGGGAGAGCGGCAGGTAGACGTCGGCGACCTCGGCCAGGTCGACCTGCTCGCCGAGCCCGCGCAGCCGCAGCAGCTCGGCCCCGGTCAACGGCAACGGCGTCGAACTGCGCAGTTCTTTCCACTGTTCCCGGTGCAGCTCGACATACGGGCTGAGTTCGCGGACCCGGGTCATCGCACACTCCTCCGGCCGTCGCCTGCACTGGCGCACGTTTCACCTGCGTGATTAACGGTAGGGCTTACGACGGGTGAACGCGCTGTGATGTAGTCCACCCCCTGACTTTCAGGGGTTACCGGGGGTAACGGTTCCCGAAGACCTCGTCCCACGCGGCCGCGACCTGACGGGCGCACGTCGCCGGGGCGACGCCGCCCACGCCGGTGCCCAGGCCCGGCATCGCGATGGTGCCGACGTGCTCGCGCACCGGCCCGTCGTCGAGCTGCCCGTCGCGCCACTGGAGGAACACCGCGCGGGCGGCGAGGTAGGGGTGGACGGTGTCGGCGGGCAGCAGCTCACCGGGCTCGCGCATGGTCGGCGCGCTGATCAGCCAGGCCGGCTCGGCCTCGCCGGTCGGCACCACTACGGCCTCGCCGATCGGCAGCTCGCCGCCGTGGAAGGCCAGGACAGCGCTGCGGACGCGCTGCTCCACCTCGGGGAACGCCCGCGCGTAGACCGCGTCGATGCCGCCGCGCATCCAGCCGTAGGAGTTGGCCGGGCTGACCACGGCCTGCGCGACGACGTCGAGCACCGACCCGCGGTGCACCCGGACCCGGCCCGGCAGCTTTTCCACGGCGGCGGTCCAGGCGGTGGCGAGTGGTTCATCGACGGCGCACAGCACCAGCTCGGGGGTCCGAGGGGAGACCGGCGGGTGTGCGTCCCCGCGGCCGGTGTGCGTGCCGGAGTCGGCGGTCACGCACCCCAGCATCGCAAAAAACGCCACCCGGCGTAACCGGTTCGCGTACCGGCTGTCCGAGTGAAAGTCGCCACCCCGCCAGCCCGTAACCTGGGCTCTGTGTCACGGATCGCATACTTCGGCCCCCGGGGGACCTTCACCGAACAGGCCGCGCGGGCCCTCGCCCCCGGCGAAGAACTGATTCCGGTCGAGACCGTGCGGCAGGCGCTCACGACCGTCCGCGAGGGCGGGGCGGACGCCGCCTGCGTGCCCATCGAGAACTCGGTCGAGGGCGTGGTGCCCGCGACGCTCGACGCGCTCAGCGAGTCGACGCCGCTGGTCGCCGTCGCCGAAGCCATCCTGCCGATCCACTTCAGCGTGCTGACCCGGCACGGCGGCGGCGAGATCCGGACCGTCGCGAGCCACCCGCACGCGCTGGCGCAGGTCCGCGAGTGGCTCGAAGCGAACCTCCCGGACGCGCACCCGGTGGCGTCGTCGTCGACGTCCGCCGCCGCGGTCGGCGTGCTGGACGGCGAGTTCGACGCGGCGGTCTGTGCGCCGGTCGCGGCCGAGCACTACGACCTGGCGGTGCTGGCCACCGAGGTCGCCGACGTCGGCGACGCGGCCACGCGGTTCCTGCTGGTCCGCCCGCCGGGCGAGCTGCCGGAGCCGACGGGCGCGGACCGGACGTCGGTGGTCGCCGCGGCCGTCAACCGCACCGGCACGCTCGCCGAGCTGCTCACCGCGCTGGCCGACCGCGGGATCAACCTGACCCGGCTCGACGCCCGCCCGACGCGCAGCAACTTCGGCGAGTACCGCTTCTTCATCGACTTCGAGGGCCACGTGGCCGAGCCGCGGATCCTCGACGCGCTGACCGCGCTGCGCCGGCACTGCCGCAACCTGCGGTTCCTCGGCTCGCACCCGCGTGCGGACGGCACCCGCTCCACGATCGAGGCCGGCGCCGGCAACGACGACTTCGTCGAAGCGGCGGTGTGGGCGGACGCGGTCCGCAAGGGGGAGCTCGCGTGAGGCTGCTGCTCATCCGCCACGGGCAAACCGACGGGAACGTCCGCGGCGCGCTCGACACCGCCCTGCCCGGGCCGCCGCTGACGGATCTCGGCCGGCGGCAGGCCGACCAGCTGGCGGTGCGGCTCGAGGGCGAGCCGCTGGTCGCGGTCTACGCGTCGCAGGCGACCCGCGCCCAGCAGACCGCGGCGCCGCTGGCCGCCCGGTTCGCGCTGGACGTGCAGGTCGTCGACGGCGTGCACGAGGTCGTCGCGGGCGAGCTGGAGGGCGCGACCGACCACGCCTCGATCCGGGTCTACATGGAGACGGTCCGGCGCTGGACCCTCGGCGAGCTGGAGCCGTCGCTGCCCGGCGGCGAGAGCGGCACCAGCGTGCGCACCCGGATGCTCGACGCGGTCGGCGCGCTGCGGGCCAAGCACGAGCAGGCCGACCCGGACGGCGTCGTCGCGCTGGTCTGCCACGGCGGCGCGATCCGGCTGGCCGGCGAGTGGCTGGCGCCGAACGTCCACGCCGACGTCGCCAACGCGGCGCTGATCCCGAACACCGGCCTGGTCGAGCTGGAAGCCCGGCCGGACGGGGCCTGGCACTGCCTGACCTGGGTCGACACCCCGCTGTAGCCCGCCACGAACGTGTGATCCCGTCACGTTTAGAACACGTTTGGTGGGGAATTAACGGTGCGAACCAACCTGCCGGAGATCCGTACGTCTACCCAGTAGCACCACACCAGGGAGGCGATTGACATGGTTCGGACGAAGCTTTCACGGTTGCTGCCGGTGGTCGCGGCTTCGGCGGGCGTTTTCGCGCTTTCCGCCTGCGGGGGCGGCGGGGCCACCCCCGCGGCGAGCACCTCGACGCCGTCGACCTCGGCGTCGCCGACCTCCACCACCGTCACCACGGCCACGTCGAGCCCGAGCAGCAGCTCGACGCCGGCGACGCCGCCGGCGGTCGCCCAGCCCGCGGACAACGGGCTCTGCAAGGCCGGGGACGTCAAGCTCGCGCTCGGCCAAGGGGACGCTGGCGCCGGGTCGGTCTACCGGCCGCTGCGGATCACCAACTCGAGTTCGAAGCCGTGCAGCATCCAGGGGTTCCCCGGCGTTTCCTACGTGGCCGGCGCGGACGGGCACCAGGTCGGCAAGGACGCCTTCCGCGAAGGCACCAAGGGCAACGCGGTCAAGCTGAACCCCGGCCAGACCGCGGTCGCCGACATCCAGTTCGTCAACGTGCAGAACTTCGACCCGGGCACCTGCCAGCCGACCGCGGTGAAGGGCCTGCGGATCTACCTGCCGCAGGAGACGGCGTCGAACTTCGTGGCGGCCGAGGGCACGGGCTGCGCGAGCACGAAGATCCCCGGCAACCAGCTCGCGGTGAAGACGGTCCACCCCGCCTAGATGCGGCCGCAGATCTCCTTCGCCTCGGTCAGGTGCCGTTGTCCGGAGATGTCGTTGAAGTGCAGGCTGAGCACCATCCGGCTGACGCCGTCGATGTGGTCGGCCAGCGGCTGGTAGTTGGCGTTCACCTGGGCGGCGGCCGCGGACAGCGCGCGGGCCGCCGTCATCCGCTGCAGCCGTTCCGCGCTGAGGCCCGGCGTCAGCGACGGCTGCGCGTCCCGGCTCGTGTCGGGCAGCTCGCCCACCCGGTCGAGCGCCTGGCACGCCGCGACGGCGTCGTCGAGCGCGCCGGCGTGCACCCCGGACAGCCCCCAGAGCAGCCCGAGCACGCAGCTGCCGAGCACGAACCCGGCGACCGCGCTGAGCACCAGCAGCCGGCGTGACGGCTGCGGTGCGGCGGGCTCGCCGGACCCGGCCGAGGACTCCTCGAAGTCGGGCTCGGCGTCGGTGCCGGTCCCGGTGTCCACGGTGCGCATGGTCGCCTCCTCACCACCTGGGTGAGGAGCTATTTCAGCTCAAAATCACGGATCCTGGTGCACCAGCGCCGTGGCTGAGTCCGATTCGTCACCGAGCGGGAAGCGCCGCAGCGCCCCGAACGCGAACACGGCGATCACCAGCATGGCCACACCGGACACGGCGAACGTCCGCGCGGCCGACCCGAGCGCCCCGGTCAGCACCCCGCCGAGCAGGGCGCCGAGCGGGATCGCGCCCCAGACGACCGTGCGCCACACGCCGAGCACCCGGCCGAGCAGCTCGCCCGGCACGAGGGTGTGGCGCGCGGTCGCGAGCACGACGTTCACCGCGACGACG
>NZ_JAAGNB010000099.1:0-16141 GCF_010550475.1 Amycolatopsis sp. SID8362 | reverse complement strand
AACGTTTCGTACACCCCCGGCGTGTCGTGGGAACTCCCGGTGAGGAACAGCCGCGTCCCTTCGGCCTCGCCGGGGTCGTCGAGCGCGTGCTCCACGAGCGCGATGGCCTCCGTGACCGGCACGGCGGTGGTCGCGGCGACGACCTCGAGGAACCGCGTGCCGCTCAGCCGGTTCGCCCGGCGGCGGGCCGCGAGCCTGCCGAGCGACCGGCGCAGGGTGTCGTGCGCGGTGATGGCCGCGGCGAGGTCGTCGTCGCCAATGGGCCGCCAGCGCCCCAGCCATTCGCGCAGCTGCGCGATCTTCGCGTGGACGTACCGGGTGGTCGTGTGGTGCGGCAGGTGCAGCACGTCCACCAGCCGCACCGGCGGCAGCCCCAGCGCCGGCTCGACGCGGTGCAGCTCCCGCAGGGCGTAGAACAGGCGCAACGACGCTTCGCAATCACGCGAGACGACGATGGCCTCGAGCGGGCCGTAGTCCCCGGCCAGGATCCGCGTCAGGATCGACCGGGCGACCGGGTCGACGCCGCGGCCGAGGTAGCGGTCGCCGGGCGCGCTGTCCCCGCCGGGCTTCCCGGTCAGCCGCAGGGGGTTCAGGCCCGCCGCGGTGATCAGCTCGACCGGCACGTCCGCGCCGACGTACCCGACGGTGCTCAAATGATCGCCTCCGAAACCAGCTCCGCCAGCTGCTCCTCGGTGTAGCCGAGCAGCTCGCGGTAGACGTGCTCGTTGTGCTCCCCCAGCCCCGGCGCGGGCCGGTCGAGGGCGACGCGGGCGCCGGAGAACCGGATCGGGACCCCGGTGCCCGCCAGGTCGGCGACGTCCCCGTGGCGCGGGTGCCGCAGCGGCACGACTTCCTCGCGCGCCAGGACCAGCGGGTCCCGGATGGCGTCGCGCGGCTCCCGGACCTCGGCCGCGGGCACGCCTTCGGCCGTGAACGCGGCGAGGATCTCGGCCAGCGGCCGCACCCGGCACCACTCGCGGATGATCCCGTGCAGCTCGTCGGCCGCGCGGACGCGCTGGTCCCGCGTGCGGTAACGGTCGTCCTCGGCCAGCTCCGGCCGGCCGATCGCCCGGAGCACGCCGTGGGCGAACGCGTCAGTCGGCGCGCAGAGAGCGAGGTAGCCGTCGAGGGCGGGCAGGATCCCGAACGGCGCCAGCCGCGGCACCATCGACCCGGTGCGCTGCGGCAGGCCGACCGCGTCGAAGGCGTCGAACGGCTCGCACGCGACCAGCGACGTCAGCGCGCCGAGCATCGACACGTCCACGTGCTGGCCCTCGCCGGTGTGCTCGGCCTGCAGCAGCGCGGACACCGTGCCGACCACGGCGAACAGCGGCGCCAGCAGGTCCCCGATCGGCAGCCCGAAGCGGACCGGGCCCTCGTCGGGTTCGCCGGCGGTCATCATGACCCCGCTCAGCGCCTGGATGATCGAGTCCATCGCCTTGCCCGACCCCGGGCCGCCCTGGGCGCCGAACCCGCTGATGGACGTGTAGACCAGCCGCGGGTTGATCTCCTTGACGCGCTCGTAGGAGATGCCGAGCCGGTCCGTCACGCCCGGGCTGTAGTTCTCGACCAGCACGTCGGCGTCGCGGACCAGATCGGTGAACACCGCGTGGGACCGCGGGTTCTTCAGGTCGAGGGTGACGCTGAGCTTGTTGCGGCCGCGCAGCAGCATCGACACGGACAGGTCGTCGTCGTGCCGCCGGGCGAGGTTCAGCCCGTCGCGGCCGACGTAGGGCGCGTTGTTGCGCGACGAGTCCCCGCCGGTGGCCGGGTTTTCCACCTTGATCACGGTGGCCCCGAGCCCGGCGAGCAGCAACGTCGCGTACGGCCCGGCGAGCGCGGTGGTCAGGTCGATGACGGTGCGGCCGGCCAGTGGCTGGTCGGTCATGCGGGAACCCCCTCGGTGAGATCGACGAGCACTTCGGTGCCGCGGGTGGTGAACCGGCCGTTGAGGTTCGCGCCGCGGGTGATGTCCTCGACGTACTTCGCCACGGCCTCGCCCTCCGGCGTGCCGCCGACCGGGACCGGACGGCCCTGGTCGTCGATCCAGCACGGGACGAAACCGGCTTCGCGCAGCCCGGTCTCGTCGAAGCGGCAGAAGGCGATGGCGGTGTTGCGGCTTTCGGGGTGGAACGGGAAGAACGGCATGTCCGGGTCCGGCGCGAAGCCGTACAGCTTCGTCCGGCGCTCGGCCCACGCGCGCAGCTCGTCCGCGCCCACGCCCGCGCCCGGGGTGAGGGCGTGGGTGACGGTGGCGAAGTTGCCCAGCCCGTGGAAGATCGGCCGTCCTCTGTGGACCTCGATGCCGCGCATGATGTGCGGGTGGTGGGAGAACACCGCGTCGGCCCCGGCGTCGATCGCCGCACGCGCGACCGGGCTCTCGTACATCGCCACCACCATCGGCGTGTGCCCGACACCCTTGTGCAGCGCCACCACCACGACGTCGGCTTCGGCGCGCAGGCGGCGCACGTCGTCGGCCATCGCCTCCAGGCTGTCCGGGTCGGCGAAGGTGTAGATCTTCGGCGGCCCGCCCGGGCTCGCGTGGTCCAGCTCGTAGTGGGTGAGGACGTGGACGTAGGCGCAGCCGGGTTTGCGGGAGGTCGCCCAGGACTCGCGCGGGCCGACGCAGTTGTACGACAGCACGCCGATGCGCAGGCCGCCCCGTTCGACGATCGCCGGACGCCGGGCCTGCGCGAGGTCCGGCCCGGCGCCGGTGGTCAGCAGGCCCGCCGCGCGGGAGTAGGCGATGGTGTCGGCCAGTCCCCCGTCGCCGGCGTCCATGACGTGGTTGCCCGCCAGGGTGACCACCTCGAACCCGGCTTCGGCCACCGCTTTCAGCGCCGCGGGGTCCGCGGGCGGGGCGGGGACGTCGGTGCTGTGCTGGACCGCCGTGGTCGAGTGCGGGACCTCGACGTGGCCGATGGCCAGATCCATCCCCTTGAGCACCGGCGCGGCCGGGGCGAGGAAGAACTCCGGGTCGGGCTCGTCCAGGATGAGGTCGCCGACGGCGCCGACAGTGATCACGAGACACCTTCCTTTTCGGACAGATGGCGGGACAGGAAGGCACGCAGCCGGTCGGTCCGCGGCCGGGTGAACAGCTCTCCCGGCGGCCCCTCTTCGACGATCCGGCCCGCCTCCATGAACACGCACCGGTCGGCGACCTCGCGCGCGAACGCCATTTCGTGGGTCACCACGACCATCGTGGTGCCCGCCGCGGCGAGGTTCCGCAGCACGGCCAGCACTTCGTCGACCAATTCCGGGTCGAGGGCGCTGGTCGGCTCGTCGAACAGCATGATCCGCGGCCGGACCAGCACCGCGCGGGCGATGGCGACGCGCTGCTGCTGCCCGCCCGAGAGCTGGCGCGGGTAGTGGTCCTCGCGCCCGGCCAGGCCGATGCGCTCCAGCAGCTCCCGCGCCTCCCGCTCCACAGTGGACCGATCACGCCCGTGGACGCGGATCGCCGCGTCGGTCACGTTGCGCAGCACGGTGAACTGCGGGAAGAGGTTGAACTGCTGGAAGACCATGCTCATCCGGCGTCGCTGGGCCGCGATCCGCCGCTCGGTCAGCGGGCGCAGGCCACCCGGCGAGTGGCGGTGCCCCAGCAACTCGCCGTCGAGGTACATCGCACCGCCGTCGATGGGTTCGAGCTGGTGGGCGCAGCGGACGAGCGTCGACTTGCCGGACCCCGACGGCCCGATCACCACGACCGCCTCGCCTTCGCGCACGTCGAGACTGACCCCGGCCAGCGCGGTCACCGCGCCGAACTCCTTGCGGACGTCGCTGATCCGCAGCACCGGCGCGCTCATCGGACACTCCGGTGGCCTCGGGAGAACCGCCGTTCCAGCCGCCGTTGCCCGGCGGTGAGGAGGGTGACGACGACCAGGTACCAGAAGCACGCGACCAGCAGCATCGGCACGATCTCGTAGGTGCGGTTGTAGATGACCTGCACCGAGTGCAGCAGGTCCGACATCGCGATGACCGACACCAGCGCGGTGCCCTTGAGCACGTTGATGAACTGGCTGCCCGCGGGCGGGATGATCACGCGCATCGCCTGCGGCAGCACGATCCGCAGCAGCGTCTGGCCCGGCGGGTACCCCATCGCGCGGGCCGCGTCGCGCTGGCCGGGATCGACCGACGACACCCCGGCGCGGAAGATTTCCGCCAGGTAGGCCGATTCGACGAGCGACAGCCCGAGCACCGCGGCGGTCAGCGGCGTGATCACGGTGTTCGCGTCCCACGTCCCGAAGACCGGGCCGAACGGGATGCCGATCGACAGCTTGGGCAGCAGGTAGGCGAGGTTGAACCAGAAGATCAGCTGCACCAGCGGCGGGATGCCGCGGAAGAGCCCGACCCACAGCGTCGCCACCCACCGCGCGGGCGCGAACCCGCTCAGCTGCATGGCCGCGACCACCCCGCCGGCGAGCGACCCGAGCACCATCGCGGCGACCGCGAGCAGCACGGTGGTGCCCAGGCCCGCCATGACGCTCTTCTCGAACAGGTACTTCACGACGACGTCCCACTGGAACCGGGAGTTGCCGGTCAGGAAGACGACCAGCTGGGCGGCCAGCACCGCCAGCACGAGCACGAACAGCCAGCGTAGCGGGCGGAAGCGGCCGCGGGCGACGGCGACGTCGTCGCGGACCGGCGTTGTTTCCTCCACAGTGGACACCGCGGTCATTTCGCTGACGCCGCGTCGAAGATCGGCGCCGGGACCGTGACGTCCTGCAGGCCCCACTGCTTCATGATCCGGGCGTAGGTGCCGTTGCGGAACAGCTCCTCGAACGCCTTCTGCAGCACCGGCCCGAGCTTGCCCGCCTTCGGGGTGTACAGCGCGAGGTTGTCCTTCGTGGCGCCCTGTTCTTCGGTCTGCGTCACGTATTCGTACTGCCCCTTCTGCTGGGTGGTGACGTCGATCGCCGCGGCCTGGGTCATCCCGGCGGCTTCGGCGCGCCCGGACTTCGCGGCCAGCAGGGTGGCGTTCGTGTCGTCGAGCCCGACCACCTGCACCGCCGGGCGCTGCTGCTTCTCGCAGAACGCGGACAGCTTGCCGAGCTGGTCTTCCACGACGCTGGCGGTGACCACCGCGACGCGCTTGCCGCACAGGTCGTCCGCCTTCTTGATCCCGGCCGCGGAACCTTCGGGGATCACGTACGAGGTTCGGGTGGTCATCCACGTGACGGTGTCGAACTGCTTCTCGCGCTCGGCGGTGGCCTTGACCGGCCCGTTGAACGCCTCGTAGCGCCCGCTGAGCATGCCCTGCAACGCGGCCGGGAGGCCGCTGACGATGGTGGTTTCCGTGCGCACGCCCAGCAGCTGGCCGAGCGCCTGCTGGAAGTCGTGGTCGATGCCGGTCACCGTCTTGCCGTCCGGGCCGACGGTGCGGTACGGCGGGTGCGAGTCGCCGGCGAACCGGAGGACACCCGAGTCCTTCACGGCCTGCGGGAGCTGGTCGTGCAGCGCCTGGTCGGCGGTCAGGGCCGCGGCGGTGGGCGCCGAGGCCGCGCCGTCGTCGACCGTGCACCCGGCCAGCGCGAGTCCCGCGGCGACCGCGGTGAGCGTGCTTCGACGCCATTGACGAAGAGAGGAACCCATGTCGTTGTCTTCCTGCGGAAGGGCCGTCCGGAGGGGGCGGCGCGGGACCCTGGAGAATCAATTGGTTGCTATCTGGGCGCCGATCGTCGCATGATGTGTCGCGTGATTCAACCCCTCGATGCGACCGGCCGGACGGCACTGCCACCATGGACACCCGCGGCAGGCACCTCCGGCAGGCCGCCGAGCCGAACCCCGGAAGAGGCAGGCGCGCGATGACGGTGACGCCCTCGGGTCCGCTGCCCCGAGCACAGCAGGGCGCCGAACCGCAGCTGCTGCTGACCTCCTTGCTCGGTGACTTCTGGTACTGGCGCGACGAGCACATCCCCTCGGCCGCGCTGGTCGAGCTGCTCGGCGAGTTCGACATCAGCCCGGCGAGCGCGCGGGCGGCGATCCGCCGCCTGGCCGCCCGCGGCCTGCTGACCGTGTCGCGCAGCGGCCGGACGACGGCCTACGGCATCCCCGCCCGCACGTCCGAGGTGATCATCGAGCGCACGCACCGGATGCTGACCTTCGGCACGACCCCGCCCGAGTGGGACGGCCGGTGGACGGTAGTCACCTTCTCCGTGCCGGAGCAGGACCGCGGGCTGCGCACGGCCCTGCGGTCACGGCTGCGGGTCCTGCGCTTCGCCGCGCTCTACGACGGCGTGTGGGTCAGCCCGCACGACCTGACCGGCCCGGCGCTGGCGGCACTGGACGAGCTCGGCCTCGGCAGCGCGACGGTCTTCCGCGCCACCGAGGTCCCCGGCTCGGCCGCGGCGGTCACGGCGTTCGACCTCGACCCGCTGGCCCGGGAGTACGAGCAGTTCGTCGAGCGCTACGAGCAGGTGCTCACCGGACTGGAAGCCGGCCTGATCAGCCCGGCGCAGGCGCTGCGCACCCGGACCGAGCTGCGCGTGGACTGGCGCCGGTTCCCGGAGACCGACCCCGACCTGCCCGCCGAACTGCTGCCCGCGGACTGGGCGCGCGACCGGGCCCAGAAGGTGTTCCTGCAGATCTACGACCGGCTCGGCCCGCTCGCCGAGCTCCGGTTCCGCCAGGTGCTGGCCGCCACGGACCCCGCGCTCGCCGAATTCGCGTCCCACCACGACTCGGTCAAGGTGGCCGCGTTGTTCGCCGGGCTTGGCGACCGCCACCCGGCCGGCGACACGCCGTTCGAGCAGGCCGCCGAGGCGCGCCGCCTGGACGACGCGCGGCGGGGGTAAAGGCGGCACTTCGAAAGTCGATCGAAACTCTTTGCGGAGCGCTGATCCACCGTGTTCTTCTGCTGACGGTAAGCAACTTTCGTCGACGCGTGCCGTTAAGGAGACCACGGATGGCCAGAAGTTCGTCGGATGCGCGCAGCAGGTGGTGGCGCTCCCCCGCCACCCGAGCACTGGCCGGGATGGCCACCGTGGCCGCGACGGCCGCCGTACTGGTGACCGCGCCGGGCGCCGATGCCGCGGCGAGCACGCTGGGGGCGGCGGCCGCGCAGTCGGGCCGGTACTTCGGTACCGCGATCGCCGCGGGCAAGCTCGGGGACTCGGCGTACACCACGATCGCCGGGCGTGAGTTCAACATGGTCACGCCGGAGAACGAGATGAAGCCGGACGCGACCGAGCCCAACCAGAACCAGTTCAACTTCTCCGCCGGCGACCAGGTCTACAACTGGGCGGTCAGCCACGGCTCGAAGGTCCGCGGCCACACCCTCGCCTGGCACTCGCAGCAGCCGGGCTGGATGCAGAACATGAGCGGCAGCACGCTGCGCAACGCGATGATCAACCACATCCAGAAGGTGATGGCGCACTACCAAGGCAAGCTCGCCTACTGGGACGTCGTCAACGAAGCCTTCAACGAAGACGGCAGCCGTCGCTCGTCGAACCTGCAGAGCACCGGCAACGACTGGATCGAGGTCGCGTTCAAGACCGCCCGCGCGGCCGACCCGTCGACCAAGCTCTGCTACAACGACTACAACATCGACAACTGGAACTACGGCAAGACGCAGGGCGTGTACCGGATGGTGCAGGACTTCAAGTCCCGCGGCGTCCCGATCGACTGCGTCGGCCTGCAGGCCCACTTCACCGGCGGCAGCTCGGTGCCGAGCAGCCTCCAGACGACGATCTCCAGCTTCGCGGCGCTCGGCGTCGACGTGGCGCTGACCGAGGTCGACGTGACGAACGCGTCCACGTCGCAGTACTCGGCGCTGACCCAGGCGTGCATGAACGTCGCGCGCTGCGTCGGCATCACCGTGTGGGGCGTGCGGGACAGCGATTCTTGGCGCTCCAGCGAGAGTCCCCTGCTGTTCGACGGCAGCGGGAACAAGAAGGCGGCGTACAACTCGGTGCTGAACGTCCTCAACTCCGGCGGCGGGACGACGACGACACCCACCACACCGACGAACCCCACGACAACACCGACGAACCCCACCACGACGCCGACCACACCGGGCGGCGGGAGCTGCACGGCCTCGCTGTCGGCGGGACAGTCGTGGAGTGACCGGTACAACCTCAACGTCTCGGTGAGCGGCTCGAGTTCGTGGACGGTCACCATGACCGTGCCGAGCCCGGCCCGGATCAGCGCGACGTGGAACATCAACGCGACGTGGCCCAGCAGCCAGGTCCTCATCGCGACGCCCAACGGGAACGGCAACAACTGGGGCGTCACCATCATGCACAACGGGAACTGGAACTGGCCCAGCGTCAGCTGCAGCACTTCCTGAGCCCCACCCGAATGCCGTCAAGGCCACCTTGCGGGCGTCAGACGCAAGGTGGCCTTGACGGCTTTTCAGCCGAGCACGTCGCTCACCCAGTCCGCGATGTACGTGCTGACGTGGCCGAGGTGGTCCAGCCCGATGTGCTCGCTGGCCCCTTCCTCGGCGGTGAAGATCCGCAGGTCCCGCCGGGGGCTGCGGATCGCCTGCCCGTACGAGCGGTGCGCGTATTCCAGGGGGATCTGCCGGTCGCGTTCGCCGTGGCAGATGAGGAACGGCACGGTGATCCGCTCGACGACGCCGTCGAGGTTGATCCCGTCGGCGAAGGCGATGAACTCGTCGAGGTCTTCGTAGCCCCAGACCCACCGGACGTGCTCCCAGTAGTGCGGCACCGGGCGCTCGCCTTCGCGTTCCAGCCGCCGCCGCTGCACCGCGCCCCAGTCGTGGTTGGCGCCCCACGCGACGACCAGCGCGAGCCGCTTCTCGAAGGCCGCCGCGCGCGGGGCGAAGTAGCCGCCGAGCGACCAGCCGACCAGGCCGATCCGGGCGGGGTCGACGTCGTCGCGGGTTTCGAGGTAGTCGACGCAGGCGCTCGCCCACGCCTCGGTGTCGACGCGGGCGGTGAGCCCCTGCACGCGCAGCGCCTCGCCGGAACCGGGGCAGTCGACCATCAGGCACGAGATGCCGCGGGCGGCCAGCTCTTCCCAGTGCCCGGAGGCGTACATGTGCTCCTTGGTGGAGTCCAGGCCGTTCCACATGATCATGACCGGGGCGTGCTCGCCGGCGGAGCTGAAGTACGCCGGCAGCGTCGTGCCCTCGTACGGGACTTCGACGCGCGTGATGCCCGGGTCCTTGAGGTCGAACGCCTTCTGCTGCAGCTCCAGCACGCGCCGGTAGCTGTCGAGCCGTCCCTCGGCGGAGGCGCTCTGGAGGCGTTCGGCCTGGGCGAGGTAGTTGGTGGCACGCGCGTAGAGCTGCCCGGCGGTCCGGCGGTGGCCTGCCTTCTCGGCTTCCTCGGCCTGCGCGACGAGCTGGTCGGTCAGCGCCGTCCACGCACGCAGGAAGTCCGGGGTTCCCGCGTCCTCGCCACGGGTGGCCGCCTCGCAGATGGGGCGGCACGCCCGGTCGACCTCGTCGATGAGCCCGCCGCTGTTGAGCGTGGCGACGACGCCCAGGCTCCACGGGTAGTTCTCGGGGAAGTACTCGAACACTTCGGTCCTTTCGTCGTGGTCAACGGGTTCGGTGCCGCGGGCGGGCACGGGCCACCGGCGGCAGGGTGGTGCCGGCGACGACGGTGTTGCGGATCGTCCCCAGCCCCTCGACCGCCATCTCGACGACGTCGCCCGGCGCCAGCGGCGGGATCTCCCGGCCCCGGCCCCACAGCTCGGCCAGGCAGCCGCCGTTGCCGCAGGTCCCCGAGCCGAGCACGTCCCCGGCCCGGACCCACGTGCCCCGCGAGGCGTAGGCGACCAGTTCGGCGAACGGCCAGCCCATGTTCGACAGCAGGTCGTGCCCGACCCGCACGCCGTTGACCGAGACGGTCATCTCGAGGGCGAGGAAGCCGTTCTCGTCGTGGTGGGCAGCCAGCTCGTCCGCGGTCACCAGCCACGGGCCCAGCGTCGTGGCGGAGTCCTTGCCCTTGGCCGGCCCGAGCTGGACCTTCATCTCCCGGCGCTGCAGGTCGCGGGCGGACCAGTCGTTGAGGATCGTGTACCCGAAGATCGCGTCCCTGGCCCGCGCGGGATCCAGGGACGCGGCGTCGCGGCCGATGACCGCGGCGACCTCCAGCTCGAAGTCGAACAGCTCGCAGCCCGGCGGCACCGGGACGTCGTCGTGGGCCCCGAGCAGGGCGTACGGGTTGGTGAAGTAGAAGGTCGGCGCCTCGTACCACTCGGGCGGCACCCCGGCCCCGCCGGACACGCTCGCGACGACGCCTTCGACGTGTTCCTCGAAGGCCACGAAGTCCCGCACGGTGGGCGGTTCCAGCGGTGGCAGCAGCCGCACCGCAGCCGACGGCACGGCCGGTCCCCGCAGCGCCGCCGCCCCGGCTTCGAGCGCGGCGGGCAGCCCGGCCCGCACGAGGTCGAGCACGGTCGTGTTGTCCGGCAACGGGTGCAACCCGTCCTCGCCGGCGACTCCGGCGTGGACGGTTCCGTCCTTTTCGTAGGTGGCGAACCGCACGGCTACACCGGCGGGGCGACGAAGAGACCCTTGTCCGGGTCGTTGAACGACTTCCGCGCGACGAACTCGTTCATCGCGTTCGCGGTCCCCCACTGGTCCGAGACCTCCGGCTTGCTGAAGTCGTAGAGGTGCGGGTGCCAGGTGTCCTCGTCGACCTCCTCCAGCTCGGTCGTGTACTCCAGGGTGTTGCCGTGCGGGTCGAGGAAGTAGGAGAACGTGTTGTTCCCGGCGAGGTGCCGTCCCGGCCCCCAGATCTTCTCGACGCCGGCGCGCAGCAGGCGGCCGGTGCCGCGCATGTATTCGTCCAGCCCGCGCAGCTCGAACGACGCGTGGTGCAGCGACGGGTGCGGGCCGCGGGCGATCGCGACGCTGTGGTGCCAGGCGTTGATCCGCAGGAACCACATCATCTCGCCCATCCGCGGGTGCATGAGCGTGTCCGACAGCCGGAACCCGAGGTGGCGTTCGTAGAAGGCGCGCGTGCCTTCGGGGTCGGCGGAGTTGATGACCACATGCGACAGTCGCACCGGGACGGACTCGCCGACTTCCACCTTGCGGTGCGCGCGGATCGCGACGCCGGCGCTGACCTCGATCGTGCGGCCCTCGTTGTCGAAGAACCGGAAACCGTAGCCACCACCCGGGGTCAGGAGGGTTCGGGGTTCGTGGACGAGGGTGACGCCGGCCGAGGCCAGCCGGGCGGCGAGGGTATCGACGTCGGCCGCGGTGGCGGCGCCGAACGCGATCAGGTCGATGCGCTTGTCCTCGGCCTGGCGCAGCCGGACGACGTACTGCTCGGGCGAGCCCGCCGCGGCGAGGAAGGCGATGCCGGTGTCGGTGTGCTCGGTGTCCAGGCCCCAGGCGCCGGTGAAGAAGTCGCGCTGCCGGGCGAAGTCGGGCACGGCGAGGTCGACGTGCCGCAGGTGGGTGATCAGGCGGTCGGGCAAGGGAACCTCCGTGGTCAGGCGGGCTGGGAGACGAGTTCGGCGATCCGGCGCATGAGCCCGGGGACGTCGCCCGGCTCGCGGTCGAGCAGCCACCGGCCCAGCTGGTTCGACGCGTCGACGACGGCTTTGGCGCGGGCGTAGCGGCGGTCGGCAAACGCCGTCCACAGCCGTTCGTCCAGGACGTCGTGCGTGGTGAGCAGCTCGGCCAGGACCGCCGCGTCTTCCAGGGCCTGGGCGCCGCCTTGGGCGAGGGTGGGCGGGCAGGAGTGCACGGCGTCGCCGATCAGCACGACCCGCCCGCGGTGCCACGGCGCCGGCAGGACGTGCGTTTCGAACCAGGTGTAGTGAATGCGATCGGGATCGTCGAGCGCGTCGCGGATCTCGTCCCACGGCCCGTGGTAGGCCGACGCGAGCTGCCGCATCGTCTCCAGCCGCTCCCCGGGGCTGAGCCCGCCACGGTCCCGCGCGTCCTCGACGAGGTAGGCGTAGAGCGAGTCCTCCCCGGTCGGGCAGTACCCGGCGATGTAGCACGGGCCGCCGTAGACGAGGTCGGTCCGCGTGACCGACGCCGGGCGCGGGCCGAACACGCGCCAGATCCCCATCCCCGTCGGCTTTGTGTCGAGTTCGATGCCGAGCAGCCGCCGGACGGTCGAGCGGATGCCGTCCGCGCCGACGACCAGGTCGTACCGGCCGGTCGAGCCGTCGGAGAAGGTGACGGCGCCGTCTTCGCCGAGACCGGTGACCGACCGTCCGAAGTGGAGTTTCACGCCCGAGTCGCGGGCCCGGTCGATGAGGATGCGCGCCAGCGCGGGCCGGGGCATGCCCAGGGTCGCGGGCAGGTCGGGGCCGCCGGTGCGGGCGTCGGGGATCTCGGCCAGCACCGTGCCGTCCGGGGCGCGCAGGCCCAGGCTGTCGAAGCAGTAGCCCTCGGCTCGTGCGGACTCCCAGACGCCGAGGTCGCGCAGCACGCGCAAGGCGTTGCCCTGCAACGTGATTCCCGACCCGAGCGCGCTGATCCCGGCATCGGCCTCGGCGAGGTCGACCGTGACTCCGCGCGAGGCGAGCAGAATCGCGGTGCCGGTCCCGGCGAGGCCCGCGCCGACCACGAGGACCGTGTTCACGGCGGTCATGACAGGCTCCTTCGGTTACTTGACGGCGATGGGGGCGACCGGGGCGCCGACGGCGCCGGTCACGGGCAGGGGCGCGGCGGTCAGCCAGAACTCGTGGACGCCGTCGGCCGCGCAGTCCTCGGCCAGGGCGTCGAGGTCCCACATCTCCCCCAGGAACAGCCCGATGTGCGGGATGGCGACCTGGTGCAGCGGCTGGAACGCGTTGTCGAACTCGTTCGGCCGCACCTCGACGCCCCACGTGTCGGTGGCGATCCCGGCGATGTCGGTGCCGTGCAGCCACTCCGCGGTGGTGAACGACAAGCCGGGCGAATCGCCACCCGCGTAGTCACCCCAGCCCTCGCGGCGGGCCCGGGTGAGCCGGCCGGTCCGGACGAGGACGAGGTCGCCGCGGCCGACCCGGGCGGTGGTGCCGTGCGCGGCGATCGTGGCCTCGAGGTGCTCGACGGTGATCGCGAACCCGTCGGGCAGCTCGCCGCCGCCGAGCACGCGCCCGACGTCGAGCAGCACCCCGCGGCCGGCGAGCAGCCCGGCGGTCGTCTCGATCCCGGTCACCTGATCGCCTTCGCTGGTGACGACGTCGCCCGCGCGACGGCCGTTGTAGGCGACGCCGTGGTCGAAGATGTGGCCGAGCCCGTCCCACTGGGTGGAGGCCTGCAGCGGCATGAACACGACGTCGTCGGCGCCGCCGATCCCGTGCGGGAAGCCCTGCGTGCCGCGTTCGGCGTCCACGCCGGTGTCGAGCATCGTGTGCACCGGGTTCGTCCGGCGGCGCCAGCCCTTCTGCGGGCCGTCGGCGCCGAAGCGCTGCGCCAGGGAGAAGCTCGCGCCGCGCCGGACCAGCGCGGCGCCCTCCACGCGTTTGGCCACGTCGAGGTGGTTCAGCGTGCCGAGCACGTCGTCCGGGCCCCAGCGGCCCGCGTTCGAGCACCGTTTCGCCGCCGCCGCGATCGCGCCTTCGGGATCGTTTCGTTCCACGCCACCCAGAGTGGGGCCGCCGCGGACATCAGGGAAGACGAATCAGCTGATGCGCTACATCAGCGCGGTGGATATCCTGCCGCGATGAACCTCGCCACGCTGGACCTGAACCTGCTGGTCACGCTGGACGCGCTGCTGCAGCAGCGCAGCGTCACCCGCGCGGCCGAGCAGCTGGGACTCAGCCAGCCGGCGGTCTCGGCGCAGCTCGCCCGGCTCCGCCGCCACTTCCACGACGAGCTGCTGACCCGGGTGGGCAACGCCTCCCGCCTGACGCCACTCGCCGTCCAGCTGAAGGAGCGGGTGGGCGTCGCCTTGGCCGGCGTGGACCGGGTTTTCACCGCCGCGGCCGAAATCGATCCCGCGGCCACCACGCGCGAATTCTCTTTCGTGGTAAGCGATTACGCCGCGGCGGTGCTCGGCCCGGCGCTCGCGGCAGTGTTCGACGAGCGGGCTCCCGGAGCCCGGCTGCGCCTGCTGGCGAACACCCCGCAGCTGGTCGACGCGGCCGAGCAGGTACTGGCGGGCATCGACTTGTTGTTGCTGCCGCACGGTTTTCTCCAGGGCCTGCGGCACCAGGACCTCTACACCGACGAGTGGGTGTGCCTCGTCTCCGCCGACAACCCGGAGGTCGGCGACACCCTGACCGCGGGGCAGCTCGAAACGATGCCGTGGGTGGCCACCTACCACGGGCCGACCGCGTCGACCCCGGCCGCGCGGCAGATGCGCATGCTGGGCATCGAACCGCGCGTGCGGATCGTCACCGAGTCCTTTTTGGCCATTCCCGGCCTGGTCGCCGGCTCCGGCCGCGTCGCGTTGCTGCAGCGGCGCCTGGCCGACCGGATCCCGGCCGCGCTCGGCGTCCGGGCGCTGCCGTGCCCGTTCGAGGTGAGCCCGTTGCTGGAGGCGATGTGGTGGCACCCGATCCACGACGACGACCCCGAGCACCGCTACCTGCGCGAGCTCGTCGCCGAGGCGGCGGTCTCCATCCACCGCGGTGATGCCGCACTTCACGAATCGTGATTTCCGTTCCAGGCCCGGGATATCCAGACTTCTTCCCGTCCTGGACCACTGACGAATCTAGGTGCCGACATGCCCGCAAGCCCCGCTCCGCACCACCCGGCCACCCGGCGATCGGCGGGGATCACGCAGCTTCTGCTCCTGCTGTCGGGCAGCTGCATGTCCGTGCTCGGAGCTGTCCTCATCGCCCCCGTGCTCCCGCGGATGACCCGGGCGTTCGCGGACACCCCCGGCGTGGACGTCCTCGTCCCGCTGGTGCTCACCGCCCCGGCCCTGCTGATCGCGCTCACCGCGCCGCTCGCCGGCATCGCCGTCGACAAGATCGACCGCAAGCGGTTGCTGATCGCCGCGATGCTGGCCTACGCCGTGTTCGGCACCGCACCCCTGTACCTGGACTCACTCGGCGCGATCCTCGCCAGCCGCGTCCTGGTCGGCCTGTGCGAAGGCGCGATCATGACCTGCTGCACGACCCTGATCGGCGACTACTGGTCCGGCGCACGCAGGGCGCGCTACCTGGCCCTGCAGACGCTGGTCGCCACCCTGTCGGCGACCGCATTCCTGGCCCTCGGCGGCGCGCTGGGCGCGTCGAGCTGGCGCACGCCGTTCTGGCTGTACGCCGTCGCCGCGCCGCTCGCGATCCCGATGCTGGCCAAGCTGTGGCAACCGAGTGCACCGGCTGTGCACCAGCGCCTGCCGAAGCTCCCGTGGCGCGAGCTGGCCACGCCGTGCCTGGTCACCGTCTTCGGCGACGTCGTCTTCTACGCGCTCATCGTCGAACTGCCTTACGTGCTCACCGAAGTGGGCGTGACGTCGACCGGCGCCATCGGGCTGGTCTCGGTGCTCATGTCACTGGGCACGGCAGGCGGCGCGCTGGCGTTCGGTCCGCTGGCCGGGAAGACCCCGCGGGTGCTGTTGCCGGTCGAGTTCGGCCTGGCCGCGGCAGGGTTCCTGCTCGTGTTCGCCACCGCGTCCCCAGTGCTCATCACGATCGGCGCGGTCTTCACGGGGTTCGGCACCGGGATGCTGCTGCCCACTTTGGTGACCTGGGCCGTCAAGCGGCTGGCGTTCGAGCAGCGCGGCAGGGGTACGGGCCTGTGGACGAGCACGCTGTTCCTCGGCGAGTTCGCCTCCCCGCTCGCCATCTCGGCCATCGGCGCCGGCACCGGTGGCATTCGGGGCGCGCTCGCGGTCCTCGGTGTCGTGACCGCCGTCGTGGCCGTGCTGACCGCGATCGCGGTGCGGCGCAGCGATCGGCCACGGCACGTCTTCGACCCCGCGTGAGATCACCGGTCCCGACGCCGCTCCGCCGCCGCACGCCGCAACCGGTCGGCTTGCTCGCCGGGCCAGCCGACCGCGACCCCGCCTGACATCACCGGTCTCGACCGCCGCAGCCGTTCGGCATGCGAGCCGGCCTCCCACACCCACCGGGCCAGCCCGCGCGAAATCACCGGTCCCGACGCCGCTCCGCCGCCGCACGCCGCAACCGTTCAGCATGCTCGCCCACTTCCCCCACCCGCTCGGCCAACCGGCCGTGATCGCGCTCCAGGTGGCTCCGGATCTCGGCCAGCGGTGGCAGCAACCCGGTGACGTCGTCCTCGCCGAGCGCGGCGCCGAGACGG
>NZ_JAAGNB010000955.1:0-3022 GCF_010550475.1 Amycolatopsis sp. SID8362 | reverse complement strand
GATCGTGCCGCTGGCCGAGCTGCCCCGGACGGCGAACGGCAAGCTCGACCGCCGCGCGCTGCCCGCCCCCGACTTCGCGGCGGCGTCCCGGCGCCGGCCGCGGACCGTCACCGAGAACGTCCTCTGTGGACTGTTCGCCGAGGTGCTCGGCCTCGACGAGGTCGGCCTGGACGACGGGTTCTTCGACCTGGGCGGGCATTCGCTGCTGGCCGCCCGGCTGATCGGCCGCGTCCGCGCGGTGCTCGGCGTCGAGCTGGGCATCCGCGACCTGTTCCGCACCCCGGCCGTCGCCGGGCTCGCCGAAGTCCTCGGTGACGCGGCTCCGGCGCGCCCGCCGGTGACACGGCGCGAACGGCCCGAGCGGCTGCCGCTGTCGTTCGCGCAGCAGCGGCTGTGGTTCGTCGACCAGGCCGAGGAGCCCAACGCGGGCTACGACGTCCCGCGTGCCTTGCGCTTGCGCGGGTCCCTCAACGTGGCCGCGTTGCAGGCGGCGCTGGCAGACGTCGTCGAGCGGCACGAGTCGCTGCGGACGGTGTTCCCGTCCCACGAAGGCGAGCCGTGGCAGGAGATCCTGACCGCTCCTTCGATCCCGTGGGAGTTCGCGGAGTCCACTGAGGACTCGCTACCGGACGTCCTTGCGGAGGCCGCGGGGCACGTCTTCGACCTGCGCACCGAGCTGCCGATCCGGGCGCACCTGGTCTCGGTCGCCGCCGACGACCACGTGCTGCTGCTGGTGCTGCACCACATCGCGTCCGACGGCTGGTCGGCCGCGCCGCTGTGGCGCGACCTGGCCACCGCCTACGCGGCGCGCGTCGACGGCGAGGCACCCGGCTGGGCACCGCTGCCGGTGCAGTACGCGGACTACACGCTGTGGCAGCGGGAAGTCCTCGATGAGCCGGAGATCACCGGCCAGCTGGCGTTCTGGCGGGACACCCTCGCCGGGGTGCCGGAAGAGCTGGCCCTGCCCGCCGACCGGGTCCGCCCGGCCGTGGCGAGCCACCGCGGTGGCTCGGTGGAGTTCACGCTCGGCGCCGACGTCCACACCGGACTGGCCGAGCTGGCCCGCCACGGCGGCGCGACGCTGTTCATGGCACTGCAGGCCGGGTTCGCGGCCCTGCTGTCGCGGCTCGGCGCGGGCGACGACGTCCCGCTCGGTACCGCGGTCGCCGGCCGCGGCGACACCGCGCTGGACGACCTCGCCGGGTTCTTCGTCAACACCCTGGTCCTGCGCACCGACGTCTCCGGGCAGCCGACGTTCCGGCAGCTCCTGGCCCGCGTCCGCGACGTCGGCCTGGCCGCGCTCGCGCACGCCGACGTCCCGTTCGAGCGGGTCGTCGAGGAGCTGAACCCGGTGCGTTCGGCGGCGCGGCACCCGCTGTTCCAGGTCATGCTGGTGCTGCAGAACAACGCCACCGCGCGGCTGAACCTGCCCGGGCTGGTCACCGAGAGCGTCGCGGTCCGCCGGGACGTCGCCAAGTTCGACCTGACCGCGGGCATCGAGGAGAACCACGCGGCCGACGGCAGCCCGGCCGGGCTGACCGGGCAGCTGGAGTACGCGGCCGACCTGTTCGACCCGGCCACGGCCGCCTCGATCGCGCAGCGGTTCGCGCGGTTCCTCACCGCCGCCGTCACCACGCCGGACGTCCCGGTGACCGAGCTGGACCTGCTCACCGGCGAGGAGTGCGCCGCGCTGCTGGCCCAGGGCACGACCGCGGCCACCGCGCCCGCGATGCGGCTGCACGAACTGGTTGAACGGCAGGCGGCCTGGGCGCCGGACGCGACCGCGCTGGTCTTCGAGGGTTCGGCGCTGACCTACCGCCAGCTCGACACCGAGGCCAACCGGCTCGCCCGGCACCTGATCGCCGAGGGGGTCGGCCGGGGCGACCTGGTCGGCGTCCACATCGGACGCTCACCGCGGCTGGCCGTCGCGCTGCTCGCCGTGCTCAAGGCCGGGGCCGCCTACACCGTGCTGGACACCGAATTCCCGGCGGAACGGCTGGTCGGGGCGCTGCGGCGGACCTCGGCGGCGGTCGTCCTCACCGACGGGCGGTCGTTGCCGTGGCGGCGGATCGACGTCGTCGAAGACGCGGCCGCGATCGCCGTCCGCAACGGCGGGGTGCTCGGCCTGCCCGGGAGCCCGGACGAGCTCGCCGTCGTCATGTTCACCTCCGGTTCGACGGGCGTGCCCAAGGCGGTCGCGGCCCCGCACCGCGCCGTCGTGGGCACGCTGACCGGCCAGGACTACGCCGGGTTCGGCCCGGACGACGTCTGGCTGCAGTGCGCGCCGGTGTCGTGGGACGCGTTCGGCACGCAGCTGCTCGGCCCGCTGCTGGCCGGCGGCACGGTCGTGCTCCAGCCCGGCCAGCGCCCCGAGCCCGCGCTGATCGAAGAGCTGGTCCTGGCGCACGGCGTCACGGTCCTGGACGTCTCGGCGAGCCTGTTCAACTTCCTGGTGGACGAGCACCCGGCGGTGTTCGGGACGGTCCGCCGCGCGATGACCGGCGGTGAGGCGGCGTCGCCCGCGCACCTGGCGAAGGTGCTGCGGGAGTACCCGCACGTCGCGGTCGTCAACGGCTACGGCCCGGCCGAGACGATGGGCTTCAGCACGTTCCACGCCGTCACGGCGGTCGACGGCCCGGTGCCGATCGGGCGGCCGCTGACCGGCAAGCACGCCTACGTCCTCGACGCCCGGCTGCGGCCGGTGCCCGCCGGGGTCGTCGGCGAGCTGTACCTGGCCGGCGTCGGCACCGCGCACGGCTACCTCGGGCAGCCCGGCGTGACGGCCGAGCGGTTCGTGGCGTCGCCGTTCCGGGCGGGGGAGCGGATGTACCGCACCGGCGACCTCGCCCGGTGGACCGGCGACGGTGTGCTGGCGTACGCCGGGCGCGCCGACGACCAGGTCAAGATCCGCGGCTTCCGCGTCGAACCCGGCGAAGTGCAGGCCGTGCTGGCCGCGCACGAGGGTGTGACGCAGGCGGCGGTCGTGGTCCGGGACTGCGTCCTGGTCGGCTATGTCGTGGGC
>NZ_JAAGNB010000733.1:0-33985 GCF_010550475.1 Amycolatopsis sp. SID8362 | reverse complement strand
CTGCGGCGCGCGGGTGGCTGTCGGGACCTCGGACGGCGCCTGGGTGGGCCGGACGCTGGTCGGCGGTGCCGGCTGCGCCTGGCCGGCCAGCGCGATGCCACCGGACAGGGCGCCACCGGCGAGCACGAGCGCGCCGAGGGTCAGGGCGATGCGGATGCGCAAGACAGCTCCTCTTCTCGCGGGCGCGACCGGGATCGTCGCGCCTCTGCCCGTAGTCATGCGGTGGGGCTTCGCCGGGGTTGCATCGGATTCCGGGGAAAACACGAACGGCCGGGAAGCCCGCGATGGACTTCCCGGCCGCCCGGTCCTCCTCAGTGGCTTCAGCCGGCGAGGGCCGACAGCTTCTGCCAGCTCGCCCAGTCGTAGGTCCAGTCGCTGTAGTCGCCGTCCTTGGCGGTCAGCGTCTGGGTGCTGCCGGTGATCTCGACCGGGTCACCGGTCAGGACGCCGTCGTAGTACTCCTTCGCGCGCGCCGGCGAGAGGTTCAGGCAGCCGTGCGAGATGTTCTTCTTGCCCTGCGCCCACACCGACGCCGCCAGCCCGTGGATGAACTCGCCGTTGTTGGAGATCCGGACCGCCCACGGCACCACGACGTTCTCGTAGTGGTACTTCGGGTTGCTCATCGCGTACGTGGCCTGCTTGCCCATCACGACGTGCACGCCGCTGTGCGTCACGCGGCCCGGGTCGGAGTCGAGGCCGTAGCTCACCGGGTAGTCGGCGATCTGCTGGCCGTCGCGGATGACCTGCATGGTGTGCTGCGTGGTGTTGCCCTTGACGATCTGCGAGCGGCCGATCGCGAACGTCGCCGAGACGTCCTGCTTGCCGTACGTGCCTTCGCCGATCTTGACGCCGTAGATCTTGGCGTTGACCTTGACCTGCGTGCCGGGCTTGAAGTACTCCTTCGGCCGCCAGTGCACCGAGGTGTCGCCGTTCAGCCAGGCCCACGAGCCTTCGGTCTTCGGCGTCGTCTCGACCGACAGCGCCTTCTCGACGGAAGCCTTGTCCGTGACGCGGCTCGGGAAGGTCAGCGCGATCGGCATCGCGATGCCGTACGTCTGGCCGTCACCGACGTTCAGGCTCGCCGACATCTGGCGCTTCGGCTTGACGGTGGTGAACGCGCCCCCGATGGCGACGTTCTTGCCGTCGGCGCCCTGCGCCTGGCCGGACCACGTGTAGGTCTTGCCGTAGCCGAGCTGCTCGGTGGTGTTCCAGCTCTTCTTGTCCGCCGACGACTGGCCCTGGACCTGCTTGCCGTCCGGGTTCGTCAGCGTGACCGACAGGATGGTGCCGTCGGCGACCTGGACCCCCACCGGTTCGCCGGGCGCCACGTCCTGCGCGCCACCGGCCGGCGTCACCGTCAGCTTCGCGGGCTGCGCGCTGGGCGCGGGAGAACTCGTCGGGCCCCCGCCCGAAGAGCCGCTCGCCGAAACCGTCGGCTCGCTGCTGCACGCCCCCAGCGTGAGCACCCCGACCAAGCCCAGTGCCACTGCCGCGCCCCGGCGCCGCGTGGAAGTCCTCACCGTCACACCCATTCCCCTTTGCCCCATTTGGTGCCTCCCCCCTTCGAGACGCCTCGTGGACCATCGACGTTGAGCAAGAGTCGCGTGACGAAGGTCACAATGATCGCGGAAGGCTTTCACGGAGGGGGCACGGGCGACTCCGAGCCGTATCCGGTGATCACGGTGTCGCTGTGCTGCGCCAGACTAGCCCGTGGGTCCGACAGAACCGGGCGGGAGCCCTACGACGTTCCGGTGACCTTGGTGCGCAGAGCCGGTTTTCGCCTCGATCACGGGGTTCAACTTTGGCCAGATCCCGGTAGTCTGCTCTCAGGCCGTCGTTTTGCGTGTTAGTGGCTTCACACTCGCGGAACTTCTGACGCGAGCCATGGAGCCGACACGCTCTTGACTCGACTCGTTGGAACCGCCCGGGACGGTCGGGGTGCCGCTTCGGTGGCATTCGAAGCGGATCTGTGTAACGAGGAGTACAGCGGTGGCGCAAGGCACTGTGAAGTGGTTCAACGCGGAGAAGGGCTTCGGCTTCATCGCGCAGGACGGCGGCGAAGGCGACGTGTTCGTGCACTACTCGGAGATCGAGGGCCGCGGCTTCCGCACCCTCGAGGAGAACCAGCGGGTGGAGTTCGAGGTCGGCCAGGGGCAGAAGGGCCCGCAGGCCCAGAAGGTCCGCGCGATCTGACAACAGGCCCTCTGCGTTGCTAAAGGCCTGAGCGAAGGGCCCCCGGCGATTCGTCGCCGGGGGCCCTTTTTCGTTGGGGTCTTGGGTGGTTCAGCGCCGTCCGAGCGCCGGCGCTTCGAAGGCGTCGGCGGGGAAGTGGAACTCGTCGGTGAGGTCGGTGAGGTCACCGGTCTGCTGGCGCTGGTCCTGCAGCGAGGAGGCCTGGCCTTCCCAGTTCAGCCGTTCCAGGATCCATTCCTGGGCGAGCGCCTGGGGCGAGATGTCCCGCTCGGCGGCGATGTCCTTCAGCTGCTGGTTGGCGATGAGGCTCATCCGGAGCTGGATGACCTGCGCCTCGCCGAAGCGCTTGCCGGTCCCGGTGCTCTCGTTGTCGGCATCGGGCGCCAGCGCGGCGAGGTAGGAGGTGAGTTCCTTGTCCTCGACGACACCGTCGTCCGCAGGCTTCGCGGCACCACGATGGCGTCCGGAGGACGCGGCTTTGAGGTTCGTCCGGCTGCTCAAGCGGCCAAGGGAGGGAAGAGGCACGCCAGCCACGATAACGGTTAGGTCTCGCCACACAAACCACTGTGAGCCACGACACGCCCCCGAATATCCCCATTCAGAGCAACCACCCCCCATTCAGCCCAACCAAACACGCCACCCCAAAACAGAGGGCAACCCCCAGCTAGCCGAGCGAATCGATCAAGAACAGCGCAACCGGCGGCCAACTGCTTACGGAACCCCGTTCAAACGAAGCCAGGGCGCTCGGCGCCCGAAGCGAAACCACCCTGCCAAGCCGAACCGAAGGCACCGTGGGGGCTCCGGGGGCTCGGCCCCCGGGCAATACGCCGGAATGAACGGGCCGTCGCGAAGGCGAAGCCGAAGCAGGTCGTGGAAATGGAGGACCCCCGCGCCAGGGGGAGGAACGCGGGGGTCGGAGGGGATCTCCACAGGCGCTGACCGGGGGTGTGTCAGCACTTCGATTGTTGCACGAGTTGCTGGGCAGGGCGAGTGGAGAGCGGGAAATTTCCGCGTGTGGTGTCACTTCGCGGTGGGTGACGTTCGTTCGGGTGGTGCTCTTCTCCGGCTTCGGCGATTGCGCTGCGTTGAGCGGAGCGTGGCCTCAGGTTCACTCTCCGGGGGGCTGTGTGTGGCGGCCGGTGCTGGTTAGCCTCGCGGCCAAGCTGTTGTGAGCCGTGTGGAGGAACTATGAGCGGGTCTGTTGAAGTGCGGCAGTTCCTCCTTCGGTACGAAGGTGCCGATGGGGGGAGTGCTCCGTTCGCCGGGGCGTTGCCGGCGCAGCGCAGTGGGGCCGGTGACGCGCAGCGGGTGTCGGATGATCAGGTCCGGCGGGCCCGGTTGGCGGTCGCGGCCGGGGCGTTGGGGGTCGAGGACTGTGTTCAGCTGCTGGAGATGCTGGGGCTGAACCTGGATGACGACGGGCAGGCGCCGGTTCAGCGGTGAGCCGGTGGGTCCGGTGTCGGTACCGGACCCTTCCCGTGATGTTCTCGCAGGTTGAACGTCTTTCTGGGGACTAATTGGCAGGTCTTCCCCGGTTCTTTGACGCGGGTTTCGTAACAGTGTTACGTTAGTTGGGTCGAAAGGGGAACGGACATGACGACGGCGAACCGGATCCGGTCGGTGGTGCAGGTGCTGGGCGGCAAGTTCATGACGTCGCCCGAGCTGGCGGCGGTCGAGGCGGAGGCCGGGCTGCCACCGCGGTCGCTGTACCTGAGGGGGCGGTCGGCGGTGCTCGGGGACGTGCCGCCGAAGGTCGCCGCGGAGCTGTTCGGCATCTTCCCGCACTGGCTGTTCGACTTCGTCCTGCCGGCGGCGACGGCGGCCATCGACGCATCCGCCGCCGTGCGCGCCTACTCGGAGTCATCGGCCCGGTGGTCCCGCGTCAACCTTTCGGCCGCATCGGAACCCGGCCGCCTGGCCGAGCTGCTGTTCCGCGTGGTGGACGCCGCGGACGCCAGCGGGCTGGCGCTCTTCGCCGGCTGGAAGAACGCCGAGCGCCCCGAGGGCGACGTCGAGCGCCTCGGCTTCGCGCTGATGGTCTTCCGCGAGCTGCGCGGCGGCTTGCACTTCGCCGCGCTGCGGGCCCTCGGCGTCACGGTGCCCGAGGCGGTCGTCGCCGACCCCGAGGGCGGCCGCGCGCGACTCCTCCGAACGGCGTGGCCGGAGGACGCGGCCGACGCGCTCGTCGCCGCGGCGGAGCGCAAGCCGGACCTTCGCGAGCGCTGGCGCAAGGCCGAGTCGATCACCGACGAGCGGATCGACGAACTCCTGGCGTCCGCGCTGTCCGAAGGGGAGTCGGCCGAGCTCGAGCGCCGATTGGCGGAACTCGCGGCGTTTGCGCAGGTCCCGGCTTCGGTGGAGGCTTAAGGAACCCCCGGTGTAAAGCGGTGGCGGCGTGCCCTATGCTTGTAATCGCTCCCAGGGGAACCTGAGAGCGCGGTCGGTCGGTCACCCGAAACCGGCCGGGCTCCCATCGTTCAGCGGCCTAGGACTCCGCCCTTTCAAGGCGGCAACGCGGGTTCGAATCCCGTTGGGAGTACGCAGTACAGTAGTAACGCAAGGCCCTGTGGCGCAGTTGGTTAGCGCGTCGCCCTGTCACGGCGAAGGTCGCGGGTTCGAGTCCCGTCAGGGTCGCAAGATCGTTCGGCTCCTTGCCGGCGTTCCCGGCCAGGTAGCTCAGTTGGTACGAGCGTCCGCCTGAAAAGCGGAAGGTCGCCGGTTCGACCCCGGCCCTGGCCACCCACGAAGACCGCCTTGGTTCACCAGGGCGGTTTTTTCGTGCGCGGGCTCAGCTCCGGTGCGGGACCACGACGATCTGGTCAGCGTCTTCGTAGATGATCCGTCCCGGCGTGTCGCGCGCCACCAGCTTGGCGCAGCCGATGCCGTGGGCTTCGAGGATTTCGAGGTAGCCCGCGGCCCGGGCGATGAGTTCTTCGGCGGACTGCTTGAACCAGGCGGTCGCGCCCGGGTTGATCGCGTGGTCGTAGACGGCCGGGTCGATAGTCGCGGGGTTGGTGTAGCGGGACTCGTACCAGGCGTGGTTGGTCCGGCGGAACTCTTCCTGCTCGGCGGTGAGCCGGCCGGCCCTGCTCAGGTTGTTGATCAAGCCGAAGAACCCGGGGTGGCGCCCTTCGGTATCGGGCTCGGCGCTCTGGAACCTGACGTAGGCCATGCGGGCATTCATAGCGAAGAAATCGGCTGGCCGGGAGATCGGACCGCTCCGTAAGCTCCGGCAGAACTCGGCCGAGCACGAAGGGGGCACGATAGTGCAGGAGCAAGCGACCACTGTGCTGTGGCGGCCGACCGGTCCGGAGGAGATCGAACTCGTCCGGCAGTCCGGCTGGAAGGCGTGGCCGCCTCGCCTTCCCGAGCAGCCGATCTTCTACCCCGTGCTCAACGAGGAATACGCGATCAAGATCGCCCGGGACTGGAACGTCCCGCACCACGGCGTCGGCTACGTCACCCGCTTCCGGGTCGATTCGGCGTTCCTCGAGCGGTATCCGGTCCAGCAAGCCGGCGGCAGGACCATCTTGGAGTTGTGGGTGCCGGCCGAGGAGCTCGACGACTTCAACGCGCACCTGGCCGGCCCGATCGAAGTCGTGCACGAGTTCCGCTGAATGGACATCTGGGACGCCGAGGCCGACTCCTTCGACGAGCAGCCCGATCACGGGCTGCGGGATCCCGCGGTGCGGGCCGCGTGGGCGGAGCTTCTCCTCCCACGGCTTCCCCAAGCTCCCGCGGACGTCGTCGATCTCGGGTGTGGGACCGGCAGTCTCGCGGTCCTGCTGGCGCAGGCAGGCCACGCCGTGGTCGGGGTCGATCGCGCGCCGAGGATGCTGGAAAAGGCCAACGAGAAAGCCGAAACCGCCGGCGTGCGCGTGGACTTCCGCGCCGGGGACGCCGCCGATCCGCCCTGTGCGCCCGGTGGTTTCGACGTCGTCCTCGTGCGGCACGTGCTCTGGGCCATGCCCGACCCGGCCGCCGCGGTCGGAGCCTGGGTGCGGCTGCTCAAACCCGGCGGACGGCTGGTGCTCGTCGAAGGCCGGTGGTCCACCGGGGCCGGGATCACGGCCGTCGAATGCGAACGGCTGGTCCTCGCGCACCGGGAAACCACGACGGTGATCCGGCTCGACGATCCCGCGCTGTGGGGCGGGCCGATCGAGGACGAGCGCTACCTGCTCGTCAGCTGAGGCCTGAGCGCTAGGCTGGAAGCCTCGTTGCGCGCAACGAGCGTCCCCGGGTGGCCGCGAGCTGCTCGAGGAGCCCTCCCGCCGCGTGAGGGGCTGCCCTCACGCGGGGTGAAGTGCGGGAGTCGGCCGCGACCCGTTGCCGGTAGGTGCCGGTGTGGGCGTTGGCAGGGCGGAGCCCCGGGAAACCCGGGCCTGGCCCTCCCGGCCTGCTCTCGGGCGGCGATCCCCAGTACGTTCGACGAGGGGATCGTTCTGCCCTAAGCTCGGGCCGTCGGGGGGAAACGAATTCATGCTCGTCGTCGTGCAACTGCCGCTGGTCGATCTCCGGTTGCTGGCGTCATTTCCGACCGGGCGGCTGGCTTCGCCGCATTGGCCGGATCCGGTGAGCGACGACGAATTCGTGCGCGACGCCGGCCCGATCCGGGATCGGCGGCGCGGGGGCATTTCCGACTGGTCCGGGGAAAGGGCCTTCTGCGACGCGAAGAACTTCGTCCGGTTCGTCGGCGCGGAGCCGCCGTCGCTGCGGGACGGCACCCGGATCATCCCCGTGTTCCGCCGGCTCTACTCGTCCGGCGTCTCGGCCCGGCTCGACTTCGGGTTCGAAGTCGACGAGCGCCGCCGCGCCCGGCTGACCGGGGAATCCCTGCGGGACATCGCGCGGGATTGCCTGTCGGTGAAGGTGCGCACGGCTCCCACGGGAGCCGGTCGGCCGCTGGGTGACAGCGGGAAAGCCCTGGCCCGGCGGTTCCTCGAGGTGTCGACGGCGAAGTCCTTCCGGGCGCCGGGCGAACTGGTGGCCGGCGGCCACCCCGCGGTGCTGGCGGAACCTTCGGCGCTGCCGGACCGGGACCTGCGGAGCTGGCGCGTCGACAGCACTTCCGTCAACGGGTACCAGGTGGAGTTCGGTGCGAAGCTCGTCCCCGTCTGGTCGGTGGTCACCGGAGCCGCGGCCGACCGGGCGCGCGCCCGCCAGATCCGGGGGAACCTCTGGCGGTTGCACGCCGAGCGGGAATCGCTGCGCGGGGTCATCCGGGCCTGGAACAGCACCCCGGAAGTCTTTTCGGAAGAAAAGCTGAAGAGCTTCCTCGCGGCGCAGCTGAAAATCCTGGTTCCGAAGCGGCGGGGCGGGTTCGACCAGTCTTCCGCACTGGCCTTCGCCGGCAACTGCGAAGAATTGGTCTCACCGGCCGTCCTCCGCGGCCTGCGGTCGGAACTGCTGGGGCAGAGCAAAGGCATCCTCAAAAGCCTGGACCTGCTGATCGAGCGCACCGCGCGGCTGCCGGAAAGCACGACGAGCAACCACATCAGGATCACCTACGTAGACAAGAGGTTCGTCGACATGAGCAGCAACGACAAGTACGAGATCAGTGCTCCGGTGTCGAACAGCGTGATCGGCCGGGACAACAAGGTCGAAGGCAACACCTGGACGGTCGGCGGCAAGGACGACGCACTCCGCGAACTCGCCGACGCGATCGAGCTGATGAAGCCCCGGCTCGACGCCGAAGAAGCCGCGGAGGTCGACGAAGCGCACGCGGTGATCGTCGACGGCAAGAGCGAGCCGGGGCTCCTCAAGCGCGCGGCCAAGAAGATCCTCGGCGTGGCGACCTTCGCGGGCGAGGTGGGTGCTCCGGTCGTCGAGGCGGTGCGGAAGGTGCTGGCCGCGTTTGGCCTCGCGTAAAACCGCCTGTTAGGCCGAACGAGTGAACCGTCAAATCCCATGTCCGGACCCAGGGGACAGCACCGACCCACCGGCGAAGGCAGCCCACCAGGGGCCGCCGCCCGAACCGGGGAGACGACATGCGCTACCTCCTGACCCTCCACATGAACCCGGCCCTCTGGGCCACCCTCACCGACGACCAGAAGAACGGCGTCTACGAAGGACACGGCGAGTTCATCAAGCTCATCACCGGCTCCGGCGAGATGGTCGAGACCAAAGCCCTCGCCGAAGCCGCCGAGAGCAAGACCGTCACCGTCAAGGACGGCGTCGCGCACACGAGCACCGGCGGGTACGTCGAGTCCGAAGCCTTCCTCTGCGGCTACTACGTCGTCGACGTCGAGAGCGAGGCGCGCGCGGTCGAGCTGGCCGCGAAGATCCCCGACGCCCAGTACACCGCCGTCGAAGTGCGGAAGGTCGTGCACGAGGGTTGACCTCGATCAAGGTCGAGGGTGCAGGCTGGACCCATGACCGATGAATGGGGCATCGACGCCGTCGATCTCGACGCCTACCTGGCGCGCACCGGGCAGCAGCGCCGCCCGCCGTCCGAAGCGGCGTTGCGGGAGCTGATGCGGGGGCACGTCGGGGCCATCCCGTTCGAGAACGTCGACGTCGTTCTCGGGCAGCACCAAGGGATTTCGCTCGACGTCGTGAGCGCCAAGCTCGTCGGGCGGCGGCGGGGCGGCTACTGCTACGAACAGAGTGGCCTCTTCGCCGCCGTCCTCGAGCGGCTCGGCTACACCGTGCACCGGCTTTCCGCGCGCGTGCAGCCGCGGCGGCCCGGGCCGTACACGCACATGACGCTCGTCGTCGAGGTCGACGGCCGCAGCTTCTTCGCCGATGTCGGGTACGGGGCCGGGATCCTCGACCCGATGCCGCTCGTGGACGGCGCGGAAGTCGACCAGGCGGGCTGGCCGCAGCGGCTGAGGCACGAGAACGGCTGGTGGACGTTGCAGAAGGACGGTGAGGACATCCTCGAGTTCCGGCTCAACGGCATGCACCCCATCGACTACGAGGTCTACCACCACTACACGTCGACGCACCCGAAGTCGCCGTTCACCGGACGGCTCGTGATCATGACGCTCGAACCGGGCGTCAGCCGGCGGCTCCTCGGCCGCGAACTGACCGTCGAAAAGCCCGGTGGCCACAGCGAAACCACCACGATCGCGCCCGAAGAACTCGACGCCACCCTCAAGGATCTCGGCATCGAGCTGACCGCGGACGAGCTCGAGCGGCTCAAAACCGTTTACTGACCGAACAGTTCGGCGGCCGCGACCGGGCGGCCGAGGTGGTAGCCCTGCGCCTGGTCGCACCCCAGCGACCGGAGCAGGTCCACCTGCTCGGCGGACTCGACGCCCTCGGCGATCACCGTCAGGTCCACGGCGTGGGCCATCGCGATGATGCTCGTGACGATCGCCGCCGCGTCGCGGGATTCGGCGATCCCGGTGATGAACGAGCGGTCGATCTTGAGCGTGTCCAGCGTCAGCCGCCGCAGCTGGGCGAGCGACGAATAGCCGGTGCCGAAGTCATCGATCGCCAGCAGCACCCCCAGCGACCGCAGGGACGCCAGCACTTCCGCGGCCGCTTCCTGATCGCGCATCAACGCGCTTTCGGTGACCTCCAGGCACAGCGCGGCGGCCGGGAGCCCGGTGCTCGCCAGCGCGTCCTGGACCGCGGGCACCAGGTGCGGGTCGTCGAGCTGCCGGGCCGACAGGTTCACCTTCAGCGTGAGGTCCAGACCGCCGGTGCGCCGCGCGGCGAGTTCGCGCGTCGTCGCGCGCAGCATCGCCTTGCCGATCACGTTGATCAGGTCGCTCTCCTCGGCCAGCGGGATGAACTCCGCGGGCGAGATCGCGCCCTGCCTCGGGTGCGTCCAGCGCAGCAGCGCCTCGACCGCGACCATCTCGCCGGTCCGCAGGTCGACGACCGGCTGGTACGCGGGCCAGAGCTGGCCGTCGTGGACCGCGTCGCGCAGGTCCTGCTCCATCCGCAACCGCCGCTGCATGCGCTCGCGCAGGCCGACGTCGAAGAAGTGGTGCCGTCCCCGCCCGAGCGTTTTCGCCTGGTACATCGCGACGTCCGCGTCGCGCAGCAGGTCCTCCGCGCTGCGCCGGTCGGCGCCGCCGACGAGGACGACGCCGATGCTGGCGTCGAGGTGCAGCTGCCTGCCGAGCACGCCGATCGGCTCGGCCAGCGCGGCCCGCAGGTGTTCGGCCAGCGCCCGGACTTCGGCGGGCTCGGTGACTTCGCCGGTGACGACGACGAACTCGTCGCCGCCGAGCCTGCCGACCAGGTCCTCGCGCCCGGAGCTGCGGCGCAGGCGCTCGCCGACGATCCGCAGCACCTGGTCGCCGACCGAGTGCCCGAGCGAGTCGTTGATGACCTTGAACTTGTCGAGGTCGAGGAACAGCACCGTGAGCGCCGCGCGACGGCGGACGTCGAGCCGGTCGAGGACCAGGGTCCGGTTGGCCAGCCGGGTGAGCGGGTCGTGGGTGGCGTCGTGGGCCAGCCGCGCGCTGATCGCGCGGGTCTCGGTGATGTCGGTGAACGTCGTGACGACGGCCCGCGCCGTCGGGTCGTCCGGGCCGAGCAGCCGCGACGTCAGCGACACCCAGACGTCCCGCCCGTCCGGCCGGCGCAGGCGCACGACCAGGCCGTTGTGCGTGACGCCGGTGCGCCGGGACTGCACCGACGGCATCTCGTCCGGCGGGATCCAGTGCCCGGCCTCGGTGAACAGCACCAGCGTGTGGCACGGGACGCCGAGCAGGTCGGGCTCGGGCACGCCGAGGATCCGGCACGCCGCCGGGTTGGCCGCTTCGATCAGCCCGGTCGGGCCCATCACCAGCACGCCCTCGTCGAGCGACGCGACGACCGTGCGGTAGTTCTGCTCGGCCCGCCGCCGCGCGGTTTCGTCGGCGCAGACGAGCACGTAGCCGTCGTTCATCTCAGCTGCCGAAACGCGGACCGCGAGGGGCGCGCCGTCCCGCCGCCGGTGCACCGCCTCGGCGACCCCGCCGCCGCGACGGATGGCCGCCAGGTCCAGTGGCGCGCCGACCAGCTCGCTCGCGCGCCGCCCGACGGCCTCGGCCGCGGTCCAGCCGTACACCGCTTCGGCGGCCGGGTTCCAGCTGGTCACGACGCCTTCGCCGGTGGTCGCGATCAGGGCGTCGCTCACGTGCGACACCAGCGCGGCCTGGTAGCGGAGGGCGTCCGCGGCCGCCTTCTTCGCCGTGATGTCCCGCATGACGACCTGGTACGCGGCCGTGCCCGCCAGGCGCACCACGACCGTCTCGACGGCGAACTTGCTCCCGTCGAGCCGCGACATGAGCGCTTCGACGGGCTCGCTCGCCTGCCCGGGCCGGGTCAGCCCCTCGACTTTCCCGGCCAGCTCGGCCTGCGAATCCTCGGTGACGAAATCGGCGAACCGGCGCCCGACGACCTCGGCGGTGCCGCGCGCGGCGAACGTTTCCAGCGCGGCCCGGTTGGCGTAGGTGAGGACACCGTGCTCGTGGACGCAGATCGCGTCCGGACTCAGCTCGACCAGCTCGGTGAGCGAGTCAGCCTCCATGAGCGTCCGTCCGTCCCCCGTGCATCGCGGCTGTGGCCCGTCGATTACACCACCGACGCCGACGCCTGCCTACCCGCCGCGGCGCGCAGCCGCGGCCCCCAGAACAGCAGCCCGAAGTGCGCGGCGAACGCGTGGCCGAGCAGCGTGACGACCGAATCGAGGGTCGTCGGGTCGTCGCTGACCCAGATCACCGCGATGAACGCCTCCACCGCGGCCAGCGCGAAGAGCCGGGCCCGGCCGCGCAGCAGGAACGCGAGCGCGCCGGCCGTGGCGAAGAAGCCGTAGCTGACGCCGATGTCGAGCCAGTGCCCGGCCGAGGCAGGCAGGACGCGCGCGCTGATCAGCGCCATCACCGGCAGCTCGGTGACGAGCGTGGCCAGCACGTGCCCGGAGAAGAAGACGGTCGCCGCGCGGCGGGCGCCGAACCGGCGTTCCAGCGGGGCGACCGCGATCGCGAAGATCACGACGTAGGCGAGCCAGCCTTCGTCGGAGAGCCAGAGCGCGCTGGTCAGCAGCGAGGTCAGCGGCCGACGCCAGAGGTTGTGGGCGTCGGTGCTGGACAGCTGGAGCAGCCGCCCGGTCACGGCGGGGTCGGCGAACTTGAGGACCAGCGTCGTGCCGAGCAGGACGGCCAGGTAGCCGAAGGTGAAGGGCGTCGTCCTCGGATTCGGGACGAACCGGACCAACTGCCGGGCGCTGAAGCGGCGCGGGACAGCGATCGCGGGGACCGGCTGTCCGGCTTTCAGCAGCATGGGCTGAGCTTCGCCGGTCATGCTGGGAGTATCACGAGTGTCAGCTTAGAAAACGCTGTGCTTGTCACTCACTGTCAAACTCCTGCGACAAAACAGAGATTTTTACCAGTTCCTCACCCGTTTGGGTGGCTTGTGCGGTAAAAATACGGCCACGATGTCGGCCGAAAGGCCTCTCGGGAAGGTCTGTCGGGGTGAACGACGAGGTATCGGTCGCCGAGCTGCTCGTGCGCGAGGGCTGGGGTGAGCGTTCAGGACCGGGGCAGTCGCGGTGGCGGGTGCTCGCGGTGATGCTCGCCGTCGTCATCGGCTGCGGCGCCGCCGCGGTGCTGGTCGGGCTCGGCGGCAAGGGCACGCCGGACGCGTCGGCGGTCGACCAGATCCAGGTGATCCCGTTCCCGCAGCGCACCACCGGCCTCGGCGGCGCCGACCAGGCCACGGACTCCCCGCCGGAGGGTGGCACCGGCGGCGGCGACGTCGTCCCGGGCAGCGGCGTGCCCCGGGAGACCGTCACCGAGGTGCCCGGCAAGCCGGCGACGACCGAGAGCAGCGCCGATCCGGAGACGTCGACGACCACGCCGACCAGCGGCGACCCGTCGGGCTCGGTCACGACGACGACGCCGACGGTGCCGGGCGGCGGTCAGCAGCCGACCCGCCCGTCGACCCCGCCGCGGCCGAAGCCGACGTGCATCCTGATCATCTGCTGGTGATCACGCCAGCCGCTGCGCGAGGTCGCTGAAGTCCGACGTGTTCCAGCGCTCCGGGCGCATCACGATCGCGATGTTGTTCCCGTGGGTGTCGTCGGTCGCGTCGGTGTAGGCCTCGCTCACGCCCGGCGGCAGGTAGCGCGAGGCGACCTCGTTGCGCTCCGCCTTGGTCATCGGCCACGTCTTCACCACCGGACCCTCGACCGAGACGTACTTGTAGACGCCGTCCTGCTCCTGGACGCACAGCGCGAACCGGCCGGCGGCCTCGATCAGCCGGGTCTTGCGCAGGCCGGGTGAGGTCATCACGAGGACGTCACCGCCCGGCTCGTAGCGGTACCAGATCGGCGTGGTCAGCGGGGCGCGGCCGGGTTCGCCGGCGACGCTCAGCACGCCGACGCGCGGCTCGGCGAGAAACGCTTCGCGCTCTTCGCGGGCCATCTCGGTCGACCCGGTGGCCGCAGCGCCCGCGTCCGCGACGCGGTGCACGACGCCGTGATCGAACTGCTCGCGGCCGGGGAGATCGACGCGGCCGTCCCGAAGATCGCCGAACGGGCCGGGGTGAACCCGACCAGCGTCTACCGGCGCTGGGGCAGCCGCGACAACCTGCTCCTCGACGCGGCCGTGACGCGCCTGCGCTCGACGTCGCCGATCCCGGACACCGGTTCGCTGCGCGGCGACCTGCTCGGCTGGGCCGAAGGTGTTGAACACGCGATGCGCGCCCCCCGCGGCCAGATCCTGCTCCGCGCGCTCGTCGCGACCCTCGGTCCGGAGAAGGAACCGCTCGAATACCTGCGGGCCCGCGGCGAAGACCTCCAGCAAGCGCTGGACAAGGCCGTGGCGCGGGGGGAGCAGGTGCCGTCGGTCGACGAAGTCCTCGACTTCGTGCTGGCGCCGCTCTACCTGCGCGTGCTGTTCCGGCGCCCGGTCGAGCCGGGCACCGGCGCTCGGCTCGTCGAGCGGCTGCTCACGGCGCTTCCAGCAGATCCGGCTCCGTCCGCCGGCCGAGGTGGTTGAACAGCAGGTTCAGCGTGAACGCCAGCACCGCCGCCACCGTGATCGAGCTGCCGCAGATCGTCTGCAGCCACGCGGGGAAGTGCTGGAAGATCTTCGGCGCGAACGCCGGCAGCAGGCCGACGCCGAGGGCGACCGCGACGATGAACGTGTTGTGGTTGCCGGAAAACTCGACCTTGCGGAGGTTCTGCGCGCCCACCGCGGCGACCATCGCGAACATCACCACCGCGACCCCGCCGACCACCGGCTGCGGGATCGCCGCGATGAACGCGCCGATCTTCGGCACCAGGCCCATCAGCACCAGGATCCCGCCGGTCACCGCGACCACCCAGCGGCTGCGGACGCCGGTCATCCGCACCAGGCCGACGTTCTGCGCGAACGCCGTGTCGGGGAAGGAGTTCAGCACACCGCCGAGCACGGCCGAGAAGCCGTCGGTGGCCAGGCCGCGCGCGAGGTCGGAGTCGGTCGGCGGCCGCCCGGTGATCTCGCCGACGGCGATCATGTCCGCGGTCGACTCGGTGAACGTCACCAGCATGACCACGCACATCGACAGGACCGCGGCGACCGGGAACGTCGGCGCCCCGAAGTGGAACGGCGACGCGAGCCCGAACCAGCTCGCCGCGCCCAGACCGTCCCAGTGCACCAGCCCCATCGGGATCGCGATCACCAGCCCGATCGCGAGCGCCAGCAGCGGCCCGATCTGGTTGGCGAACCCGCGCAGCACCCGCGTGAACAGGATCAGCAGCGCCAGCACGCCGAACGCGAGCAGGATGTGCGACAGGGCCGCGTAATCGGACGCGGTCGGGTCGTTGCCCGCGATCAGGCCCGCGCCCGGGCCGAGCAGCGAGACGCCGATGACGAGCAGCAGCGTCCCGGTGACCAGCGGCGGGAAGAACCGGATCAGCTTGGCGAACGGCTTCGCGATGAGCAGCCCGAAGACGCCGGACGCCAGCATCGCGCCGTAGACCGCGGGCAGGCCGTACTGCGAGGCGATCAGGATCATCGGGTTGACGACGCTGAACGTCGCGCCCGCCACCACCGGCAGCCGGATGCCCAGCAGCTTCCCGATGCCGACCGCCTGGATCAGCGTCGCGATGCCCGCCACGAGCAGGTCGGCGTTGACCATCAGCCCGATCGTCGCCGGATCCAGCTTGAGCGCGCTGCCGACGATCAGCGGCACGGCGACCGCGCCGGCGTACATGATCGACATGTGCTGGAGGCCGAGCAGCGCCAGCCGTCCGGCGGGCAGGACCTCGTCTACCGGGTGTTTCGTCATGCACAGCCCCTTTCACCGGGGAGACAGCCAACGCGCCGGGCGTGACGGTAGCAAGTCCCGCGAGTCATGATCTTGTTTCCGAGGGCGGCGCGACGGCCCGGAATGTGTGACCATCGGTGCATGACTTCGGGCGGCATTCCCCAGGTGGGCCCGCCGTTTCGCGCCGATCACGTCGGGAGCCTCCTGCGGCCCCCGGTCCTGCGTGACGCGCGGCGGCGCCAGGAAACCGGTGAGATCGGCGCGGAGCAGCTCCGCGCGGTCGAGGACGACGCGATCCGCGACGTGATCAAGATGCAGAAGGCGGCCGGGCTGAGCTCGGCCACCGACGGCGAATTCCGGCGTGCCTCGTGGCACATGGACTTCATCTACGCGCTCGGCGGCGTCTCGAAGAGCGACGAGCGGCTGCACGTCAAGTTCCACAACCTGGCCGGGGATCTCGAGTTCAGCCCGCCGGGCCTGCAGGTCGACGGGAAGGTGCGGCTCGACGAGCCGATCTTCGCCGCGCACTTCGAGTTCCTCAAGTCCCATGTGGACGCCGGGGTGACGCCGAAGCTGACCATCCCGTCGCCCAGCATGGTCTACTACCGCGGTGGCCGCGCCGCGGTCAGTGAGAGCGTTTACCCGGACCTCGAAGAGTTCTTCGCCGACCTCAGCTCCGCCTACGCCGCGCAGGTTTCCGCGGTGCACGGGCTCGGCTGCCGGTACCTCCAGCTCGACGACACCAGCCTCGCCTACCTCAACGACCCGGCGCAGCGGGAGCTCGTCGCGCGGATGGGCGGCGACCCGGACACCCAGCACCTGCGCAACATCGCGACGATGAACGCGGCGCTGGCCGACCGGCCCGAAGACCTCACGGTCACGACCCACCTGTGCCGCGGCAACTTCCGGTCCTCGTGGGTCGCGTCCGGCAGCTACGAGTTCGTCGCGGAAGCGCTCTTCGGCGACCTGGCCGTCGACGGGTTCTTCCTGGAGTTCGACGACGAACGCTCGGGCGGCTTCGAACCGCTGCGGTTCGTCCCGAAGGACAAGAAGGTCGTCCTCGGCCTGGTCACGACCAAGCGGCCGGAGCTGGAAGACGCCGACGTCCTCGTGCGGCGGATCGAGGAGGCGTCGCAGTACGTCGACATCGACCAGCTCTGCCTGTCGCCGCAGTGCGGGTTCTCCTCGACCGAGGAGGGCAACGACCTGACCCCGGACGACCAGCTGCGGAAGCTGGAGCTGATCGTGGCCACGGCCGACCGCGTCTGGGGCGGCCGATGATCACGTGCGTCGTCGACTACGTCATCGATCCCGCCAAGCTCGCCGACTTCGAACGCTTCGCCGCCGCGTGGATGCGGCTGGTGCAGCGCGAAGGCGGCGTCCACCACGGCTACTTCCTGCCGTCGGAAGGGGCGAGCGACGAAGCCCGGGCGCTGTTCAGCTTCGAGAGCCTCGCCGCGTACGAGCGCTACCGGACGCTGTTCGGCGCCGACCCGGACTTCATCGAGGCCGACAAGATCCGCGAGGAAAGCGGCTGCGTGCTCCGGTACCGGCGGACGTTCATGCGCCCGCTGCTGCCGGGCGACGACGAAGACTGATCCGGTGCGGCACAGCGCGCAGCGGCCGCCGTCGGTCGTGGACCGCGTCCTCGACCTCCTCGGTGCCTTCACCGCCGAGCGGCCGCGGCTCACGCTGTCCGAGCTCAGCCGCCGCGCCGGGCTGCCGCTGTCGACCACGCACCGGCTGGCGGGCGAGCTGACCCGGCGCGGGGCGCTCGTCCGCGACGAAGCGGGCGTGTACCGCGTCGGGCTGTGGTTGTGGGAGGTCGCGTCGCTGGCGCCGCACGGTGCCGAGCTGCGGGAGAGCGCGATGCCGTTCCTGGAGGACCTTTACGAGGCCACCCACCAGAACGTGCAGCTCGCCGTGCTCGACGGCGCCGAGGTTGTCTACGTCGAGCGGATCTCCGGCCGCGGCGCGGTCAACGTCCTGACGAGGGTGGGCGGCCGCCTGCCCGCGCACGCCACCGGGGTCGGGCAGGTGCTGCTCGCGCACGCTCCCGCGGAGGTGCAGGAGGAGGTCCTGGCCGGGCCGCTGAAGACGTTCACGCCCAAGACGATCGGCTCGGCCGCGCAGCTGCGGCGCGTGCTCGCCGACGTCCGGCGCGACGGCTACGCGATCAGCGACGGCCAGATCGAGCTGATCGCGTTGTCCGTGGCGGCCCCGGTCCACGACGCCACCGACGAAGTGGCGGCGGCGATCTCCATCGTCGTCCCGGCCGAGGGGACCGATCCGCGGACGCTGGTCCCGGCCGTGCGGGCCGCGGCGCGGGGCATCTCCCGGGTGCTCGGGGCCCCGCGCGCGCTGCGGTCGAGCGGCGGCTCCTCGACGGCTTGAGCCTCTTGTGATCGGATGGCGGTCATGGGTGCACAGAACACGGTTCTCGTCGTCGGGGCGGGGCAAAGCGGGTTCCAGGCCGTCGCGTCGCTGCGGGACAAGGGCTTCGACGGCCGGGTCGTGCTCGTCGGGGACGAGCCGGGCGTGCCGTACCAGCGGCCGCCGCTGTCGAAGGCCTACCTGGCCGGGACCGCCGGGCTCGAACAGCTGCACCTGCGCGGCGAGGACTTCTTCGCGGAGAAGGACATCGAACTGGTCGCCGGGCGGGTCGCCGCGATCGACCGCGAGGCCTCGCTGGTACGGCTCGAAGACGGCCGTGAGCTGGCCTACGACCACCTCGTGCTGGCCACCGGCGCGCGCAACCGCACGCTGCCCGTGCCCGGCGCGGACCTGCCGGGCGTGCTGACCCTGCGCACCCGCGACGACGCCGACCGGCTGCGCGAATCCCTGGCGCACGCCGAAAACGTCGTCGTGGTCGGCGGCGGGTTCATCGGGCTGGAGTTCGCCTCGCACGCCGGCCGCCCGGTGACGGTCGTCGAGGCGCAGGACCGGCTGCTCAACCGCGTCGCGACGCCGGAGATCTCCGCGTACTTCGCCGCGCTGCACCGCGAAGCCGGGCACACGGTGCTGCTCGGCCAGGGCGTCACGGCCCTGCACGGGGACGAGCGGGTGCGCGAGGTCGAGCTGTCCGACGGCACCCGGCTGCCCGCCGACCTGGTCGTCGTCGCCGTCGGCGTCGTGCCGGAGACCACGCTCGCCGCCGAAGCCGGACTGCCGGTGGACAACGGCGTGGTCGTCGACGCCCACCTGCGGACGTCGGACGAGAAGATCTTCGCCATCGGCGACTGCGCGAACTTCCCGTGCGTGCAGGCGGGCGCGGCGACCCGGCTGGAGTCCGTGCAGAACGCCGTCGACCAGGCCCGCAGCGTGGCCGCGGCGATCACCGGCACCCCCGAGCCGTACGCGAGCCTGCCGTGGTTCTGGACCGACCAGTCGGGCGCGAAGCTGCAGATCGCGGGCATCCTCGCCGGCGCCGACCGCACGGTGGTCGCCGGCGACCGCGACGCGGGCAAGTTCTCGGTGCTGTCCTTCCGCGACGACGTCCTGATCGCCGTCGAGTCGGTGAACCGGCCCGCCGACCACATCGCCGCGCGGCGGCTCTTCACCGCGGATCCGCACCCGCGGTACGCGGACCTCGAGGTGAGCGAGTTCAACCTCAAGGAGCATCTGAAGGCGGCGTCAACTCGCAGTTGACGACAGAAGATCGTCAACCTACAGTTGACGGCATGGACCTTCCCGCGAACGTCAAACTCGACGACCTCATCAGCGCGATCAAGAGCAACAACGACAAGGACGCCCTCGCCCAGCTGTCCGACGCCGTCTATGTGGGCGAACACCTCGGTGAAGTCGCCGACCACCTGATCGGCCACTTCGTCGACCAGGCCCGGCGCTCCGGGGCGTCGTGGACCGAGATCGGCAAGAGCATGGGCGTCACCAAGCAGGCCGCCCAGAAGCGGTTCGTGCCCAAGGTGGACCCCGGCGGCGACGCCTCCGGCGCGATCGAACGCGTCTACGGCCGCTACACCGACCGGGCGCGGCACGTCCTGGTCGAGGCCCAGAAAGCGGCGGTCGAGCACGGCAGCCCGGCCATCGACACCGTGCACGTCGTGCTGGGCCTGCTCACCGAACCCGCGGCGCTCGCGGCCGGCGCGATCCTCGCACAGGGCGTGCAACTCGACGCCGTCCGCGAAGCCGCCGAAGCGCGGCTGCCCGCGGCGGTCGTTCCCACGCCCGACCCGATGCCGTTCACGCCCGCCGCCAAGAAGACCCTCGAACTCACCATGCGCGAAGGCCTGCGGCTGGGCCACAACTACATCGGCACCGAGCACATGCTGCTGGCACTGCTGGAACAGCGTGAGGGCGCCGGGTTCGAGGTGCTCGACGGCCTCGGCGTCAAGAAGGACAAGGCCGAGGCCAAGATCCAGGAGGTGCTGGCGGAGATCCTCGCCGCCCGCGGCCAGTGAGACTCCCGGAAAGCCGTGAAGGCCTCCTTGCCGGGCAAAAAAGCCGGTAAGGAGGCCTTCACGGACTTTGTCAGGCGCCGGACTCCGGGCGGCCGTCGGCGGCCCAGGCCGTGTGGAACGAGCCTTCGCGGTCCACGCGGCGGTACGTGTGGGCGCCGAAGAAGTCGCGCTGGCCCTGGACCAACGCGGCCGGGAGGCGGTCGGCGCGGAGGCCGTCGTAGTACGCCAGCGCCGTCGAGAAGCCCGGCGTCGGGATGCCGAGCTTGACCGCCGTCGAGATCACCGAACGCCACGAGTCCTGCGCGTCCTCGACCGCCTTGCGGAAGCCGCCCGACGTCAGCAGCGTCGGCAGCTCCGGCTCGTCGGCGTAGGCCGAGGTGATGTCGTTGAGGAACTTCGCGCGGATGATGCAGCCGCCGCGCCAGATCGAGGCGACCTTGCCGAGGTCGATGTCCCAGCCGTACTCGGTCGCGCCGGCCTGGATCTGGTTGAAGCCCTGCGCGTACGCGACGACCTTCGACGCGTACAGCGCCTGCTCGACGTCGTCGGCGAAGCTGTCCAGAGCCGAGCCGGACAGCGGCGCCGCCGACGGGCCGCCGAGGCCGCGAGCCGCCGCGCGCAGCGGCTTCGAGCCGGACAGCGAACGCGCGAAGACGGCTTCCGCGATGCCCGAGATCGGGACCCCGAGGTCGAGGCCGATCTGCACCGTCCAGCGGCCGGTGCCCTTCTGCTCGGCGGCGTCCTCGACGACGTCCACGAACGGCTTGCCCGAAGCCGCGTCGACGTGCGCCAGCACCTCGGCGGTGATCTCGATCAGGTACGAGTCGAGCCGCCCGGTGTTCCACGTGCGGAAGACGTCGGCGATCTCGGCGGGGGAGTAGCCGCCCGCGTGGCGCAGCAGGTCGAACGACTCCGCGATCAGCTGCATGTCGGCGTACTCGATGCCGTTGTGCACCATCTTCACGAAGTGGCCGGCGCCGTCCGCGCCGATGTGCGTGCAGCACGGCTCGCCGTCGACCTTGGCCGAGATGTCCTCGAACAGCGGGCCGAGCGACTCGTACGACTCCTTCGAGCCGCCGGGCATGATGCTCGGCCCGTGCAGCGCGCCCTCCTCGCCGCCGGAGACGCCGCTGCCGACGAAGTGCAGCCCACGCTCGCGCAGCGCCTTCTCGCGGCGGCGCGTGTCGGCGAAGTGCGCGTTGCCGGCGTCGATGATCACGTCGCCCTCTTCGAGCAGCGGCGCGAACTCCTCGATCACGGCGTCGGTCGGGCCGCCCGCCTTGACCATGATCACGACCTGGCGGGGCCGCTCCAGCGCGTCGACGAACTGCTGGGCGGAATACGCCGGGATGAAGTCGCCTTCGTCGCCGAACTGCTCCACCAGTGCGCGGGTCCGCTCCTCGGACCGGTTGTGCAGGGCCACCGTGTGCCCGTGCCGGGCCAGGTTGCGGGCCAGGTTGCGGCCCATGACCGCCAGGCCGGTGACCCCGATGCTCGCCTTCTTGCTCATCCGCATCCTTCCAACGACTCTCTCGATTCAGACCCTAGTCCGATCGACGCCTCATGGGAGGTACGGAGCCGCGGCTCACGCAGTTCAGGAGAAGCAGCGGATCGGGCCCCGGTTGATCGCGAGCATGTCGGTGATCGCCGCCGCGAGATCGATGTCGGCGCCCCATTCGGCGCCGTCCAGCTCCGCGTACGCACGGTGCAGGTTGCCGGGCAGCCGCTCCTGCTCGCTCAGCACCGCGAAGTCGCCGAGGTCGGTGTCCTTCGCCACTTCGAGCGGGGACAGCCCGGCGGCCTTCCCGCGCTCGGCCGTCTCCTGGACGAACTTCAGGTAGGCGTCCACCGTGTCGACGACGTCGAGCCCGCACGCGGGCCCGTGCCCCGGCAGGATCACCTCCGGCGAGAGCTCCCGGATCACGTCCAGCGCCTTGCGCCAGCCGGCCACCGAGCCCATCAGCGCGAACGGGCTGCCGCCGTTGAACACCAGGTCACCGGCGTAGAGCACGCGCCGCTCCGGCAGCCAGACCAGGACGTCGTTGGTGGTGTGGGCCGCGTGGCCCGGGTGGATCAGCTCGAGGGTGGTGTCGCCGGCGTGCACGGTCAGCCGGTCGTCGAACACGACCTCCGGCGGCCGCGAGCGCAGCTCGCCCCAGTCGTTGCCGACGAAGATGCCGTCGAACTTCTGGATGCCCTCGGCGACCAGCAGCTCGCGGGTCTTGCGGTGGCCGATGACCGTCGCGCCCCCGACCAGGTAGTTGCCGTTGGTGTGGTCGCCGTGGTGGTGGGTGTTGACGAGCGTCGTCACCGGGCTGCCGGTGGTGGCTTCGACGGCGTCGAGCAGCGCGCGCGTGCGGCGCTCGGTCGAGCAGGTGTCGACGAGGACGGTGTGGTCGCCGGCGTCGACGAACCCGCAGTTGTTGATGTACCAGGAGCCGTCCGGCTGGACGTAGCCGTGGACGTTGTCAGCCAGGCGGGTGACGGTGGCGGCGGAGGGTGAACGATCGGTCACGGCGCCCACTATGCCGCAGTCCGCTGCCCGCCGGTTGGCGCAAAGGTCACGAATCCGCTGGTCCAGGCGAGTGAACCCCCGAGTGACTGGCATTCCGCGACGTTTCCTGGAACGCTGCGCGATGTCATCATCGAGATCCGCAAGGTGAAGCACTAACCTGGGTGGGTTCGATAGTTCGCGCGCGACGGCGACCGGGAGGCCGCCGTCGCTTGGTAGTGGTCCGGGAGAGCAGGGCGATGGCCAGCACCGTCACCTCGCGCCGGAAGCAGCTCGGGAACGAGCTCCGGCATGCCCGCACCGCGGCGCGGATGACGCAGCAGCAGGTCGCCGAGGTCCTCGGCTGCACCCAGGGCAAGGTCAACAAGATCGAGTCCGGTGCCGTCGGGGTGAAGCTCGGGGATGTGCGATCCATGCTGAACGCGTTCGGGATCAACGGCGAAGAAGCCGACACGCTGATGAACCTGGCGCGGGCCGCCGCCGGGCAGCGGGGCCACTGGTCCGGCTACCGCTCGGTGGTGCCGCACTGGTTCCGCACCTTCACCGACCTGGAACCCGCGGCCGCGGAGATCCTCACCTGGCACGGCGAGCGCATCCCCGGTCCGCTGCAGTCCGAGCACTACATGCTCAAGCAGTTCACCGAGGCCGGCGCCACCGACGTGACGTCGCTGGTGCGCAACCGCCTCGACCGCAAGGCCGTGTTCGAGCAGCAGCAGCCGCCGTACTACCGGTTCATCATCAGCGAAGGCGCGCTGCGCCGGGCGCCCGGCGGGTTCGCGCCCGCCGTGATGCTGGACCAGGTCGAGCACCTGCTCTCGCTGGAGAAGCACCCGCGGGTGTACGTCCACGTGCTGCCCTTCGGCGCGCGGCTGGCGGCGGTGCCCAACGACTTCACGATCATGCGCTTCCCGGACCGCACCCGGGACTTCGTCTACATCGAGCACTCCGCCGGTGGTCTGTACCTCGACGACGTCAAGGACTTCAACATCTTCGTCGACTCGTGGGACCGGCTGCGCGGCGCCGCGCTGGAGCGCCAGGAGACCCGCCAGTTCCTGAAGGAGCTCGCGGAGGGTTACCGCGGCCAGATGCAGCAGATCCAATAGGGCGAACGGACGCCTCAGCTATCCCGTCCCGTGAACAACTTTCGGTAGAGTCGGTCTGTTGCGCTGGAATCCACTGGAAGTGAACATCGTGGACCCCGACTTCCTCCCCGACGCCGTCGACCTCGACCGGCCGAACGTGGCGAGGATCTACGACTGGGCGCTCGGCGGCACCGCGAACTGGGCGATCGACCGGCAGTACGGCGAGCAGGCGGTGCAGGCGTTCCCGCTCGCCAAGACCCTCGCGCGCAGCAACCGCGACTTCCTCGGCCGCGCCGTCCGCTACTGCCTCGCCGAAGGCATCACGCAGTTCCTCGACCTCGGCTCCGGCATCCCGACGGCGGGCAACGTGCACGAGGTGGCCGACGACCACGCCGACGACAGCCGGTGCGTCTACGTCGACAACGAGCCCGTCGCCGTGGCGCACGGGCGGATCCTGCTGGAGGAGACCGGCGACCCCGACCGCCACGCCGTGCTGCACGCCGACCTGCGCGACGCCGAAGAGGTGTGGGAAGCCGCGCTGGCGACCGGCGTGCTCGACCCGGACCGGCCGATGTGCCTGCTGAGCGTGGCCGTGCTGCACTTCCTGCCGGACGTCACCGGCGTCCGCGAAGCCATCCGCGACTACCGGACGCTGCTGGCGCCCGGGTCGGCGTACGTGCTGTCGCACGCGACCGAGTCCGGGGTCGTAGGGGAGGAGCTGGCGCAGATCCGGCGGCTCGTGAAGCTGTCCGAGCGGTCGAGTTCGCCGGCGGTTTCCCGGTCGCTCGACGAGATCGCCGCGTTCTTCGGTAACTTCGACGTCGTCGAGCCCGGGATCGTGCCTGTGGGAGAGTGGCGCCCCGAGCCCGGCGCCGCCACGGTCCCCCTCGCGAGCGTGGTCGGCGGTGTCGGCCGCAAGCGTGAAGGACGGTTCGCATGACGACGCAGGATCCCGAGGCCCCCGAGGGCGTCGACCTCGAGCGGCCGAACGCGGCCCGCATCTACGACTGGTTCCTCGGCGGCACCGCCAACTGGGCCATCGACCGGCAGTTCGGCGAGCAGGCCGTCAAGACGTTCCCGATGATCAAGACCGTCGCCCGCGCCGGCCGCGACTTCCTCGGCCGCGGCGTCCGGTACCTGGCGCGCAACGGCATCGACCAGTTCCTCGACCTCGGCTCCGGCGTCCCGACGGTCGGCAACGTGCACGAGGTCGCGGCGGCGGTCAACCCGGACGCGCGCTGCGTGTACGTCGACAACGAGCCGGTCGCGGTGGCGCACTCGCAGGTCCTGCTGGAGAAGGAAGGCGTGGCCGACCGGCACGCGGTGCTGCAGGGCGACCTGCGCGACCCGGCCGACATCTGGAAGCGCGCGCTCGACACCGGCGTCCTCGACCCGAACCGCCCGATCGGCCTGATCATCGTCGGCGTCCTGTACTTCCTCGGCGAGGACGAGCCGGTGGCCCAGACCATCCGGAAGTACCTGTCGCTGCTGCCGTCCGGCTCGTACTTCCTGTCCTCGCACCTGACGAGCGAGGGGCTCGGGGAGATGGCCGACTCCGACAGCCGCGAGTCGATCATGAAGCAGTACAACCGGTCGAGCACGCCGCTGCACCTGCGCAGCCGCGCGGAGTTCACGTCGTTCTTCGACGGCCTCGAACTGGTCGAGCCGGGCATCGTCTACCTGCCGGAGTGGCACCCGGAGGAGATGGAGTCCAAGGCCACCAGGAAGCTCGCGAACGACCCGTCGTTCGTCGGCCACCTCTGCGGTCTCGGGCGCAAGCCGTGACGGTCACGCCCTACGACGCCGTCGCCGCCCAGTACGCGGAGTTCGTCGGCCCGATCTGGGACGGCGACCCGCTGGACCGGGCGGCGTGGACGGCGTTCGCCGACTACGCGCGCGGCCGCGGCCCGGTCGCCGACCTGGGCTGCGGGCCGGGCCACCTCACCGCGCACCTGCGTTCGCTGGGGCTCGACGCGTCCGGGGTCGACCTGTCCCCGGCGATGGTCGAACTGGCGCGCGCCGCGCACCCGGACCTGCGCTTCACCGTGGGTTCGATGGCGGCGCTGGACATCGCCGACGGCTCGCTCGCCGGGATCCTGTCGTGGTACTCGGTCATCCACACGCCGCCGGCGGAGCTGCCGGGCTACTTCGCCGAGTTCGCCAGGACCTTGGCGCCGGGCGGGGTCCTGCTCCTCGGCTGCTTCGAGGCCGGCGGCGGCGAGGTGACGACGTTCGACCACAAGGTCACCACGGCGTACCGCTGGCCGCTGGACGAACTGGCCGCGCTGGGTGCCGCGGCGGGTCTCGTCGAGGTCGGGCGGCTGCACCGCGAGCACACCGGGGACGAGCGCCCCTTCCGCCAAGGCCGCCTGCTGCTGCGGAAACCGTAGCCCGCACGCGCGAGAGCCCCGGTCCCACCAGGGAACCGGGGCTCTTTTCGTGGTGGTGCGGCAGTCAGGCGCGGGAGCCGATGCGCCCGCGCAGCAGCGGCGTCAGGTCGATCGACGTCTCCATCGGCCGCGTGGTGCGGACGCCGTCGGAGTAGCGCCGCAGCGGGAGGTCCTGGTCGGTCGCCCACGTCGTGGTCTTGCGCAGCGGTGCCTGGATCAGGCTGAAGCCGAAGCGGTTGCGCAGCTCGTCGCCGATCCCGCGGCGGCCACGGTGCTCTTCGTCTTCGCGGCGGAAGAGCGAGTTCATTCGGACGGCCATCGTCTACACCCCCAGCTCTCGTCGCGGTGCCCGGGCGGGTTCGCCGCCGGTCAGTCCGAGACAGGGTTCACACGGCATGCCGGCCCCGGGGACCAGCCATTCGACGTCTTGACGGGGAAGCGCTTCCCCGCATCGGGTTCGGATCAGCTCGGTGTCGGTCGCGGCGGCGTCCAGGCCGAAGACGTGCACCACCCGGCGGGCTTCGCCGGCGGTGCCCTTGGCGAGCCTGCCCACGACGGTCACGCCCGGTGGCGCGCTGTCCTCGACGATCACGCTGATCCTCCCCCATGAGGTTCCTGCGGTGGCTTGATTCTTCGGTTTCGGCCGCTTCGGCGTCGCTCCGGGACCGCCCGCCGCGCGCAGGCAGTCATTCACCGACGCCGACGCCCCGGCCGATGCGATTAATCCTACTCCTGGAATAATCTTCATGTCGAGGCCGAAGCTAGTTGATCACCCGCTTGGCCCTGTGGCTTAGGCCATTGAGACACTGAGTAGCCGGGAACGGGCGCTTTCGCCCAGGTCGCGGCCGCGCCCCCCATCGATCCACGGAGGTACGACCCATGGCGGATTATCCGTCGTTCGCGGATTACGATCCGAACACGGCCGTGTCCCTGTTCGAAGAGGCCGCGTGGGAGAAGTCCTTCGCGAGCGAGCCCAACGGCGGCAGCTGCGTCGAGGTCAACCTGGGCCGCGAGGGCCTGATCGGCGTCCGGGACACCAAGCTCCCGACCAGCCCCGTTTTCGTGTTCGACACCGCCGAGTGGGAAGCGTTCCTGGTCGCCGTCAAGGCCGGGCAGTTCGACCTGCCGGCCTGACCCCTCCCCTGTCCGGGTGATCATGATCACCCGCCTGAGTGCTCGAATGGCGAAGGCCCCCTTCCCCGTCCTCTGCGGTGAAGGAGGCCTTCGCGGCGGTCCGGATACGCGTGACCGCGGAATGTGGGCGAAATCTCACCCGGTTGCCGGAAGCTCCCCGCCCCGCAACCGGCTCCGGGTCCGCCGCCAGGCCACGACGATCAGCACCACCAGCCCGATCAGCGGCAGCGTGCTGATCGCCCAGCTCAGCCCCATCGGCGGCCCCGGCTGTTCCAGCACCGGCAGCGCGCGCAGCTCGCCGGTGCCGGACCCGGCGGGACCGTTGACGGTGAAGCGGAACGTCCACGCGCCCGGGCGCGGCATCGACCGGACGTCCAGCCCCCAGACCTCGAGCTTGCGCGGGTGCCGGACCAGCGGCTGCTTCCGGTTCTGCCCGCCCTCCGGGTTGATCATCGTGAGCGTGCCGGACTTCCCGTCGATCCCGCCGTCGGGGATGAAGGTGAAGTCCAGCGACTGCATGGCCTTCAGCGGCCAGGTGCTGAACCCGACGGTCAGCCCGTACGGCCCGGCCTGCACCCGTTCGGTGTGCACGATGTCGACCGGCTCGTAGGCGTTCGCCGGTGCCGCGGTCGCGAACAGCAGCCCGGTGACGGCGGCCAGGGCCAGGAGTGCCTTACGCATCAGCGGTTTCCCCCTTCTTCGCGGGCGCCAGCAGGCACAGCATCCCGCCGAACCGCCACCCGGCGAACCCGCCGAGCAGCCCGAACAGGCCGGCCAGGACGGCCGTCGTCGCCAGGTACCAGGCCGGCGGCAGGTGCGCGCCGGTGTAGAGCAGGACCCGCTGCAGCGGCAGGCTCAGCCCGAGCAGCAGCCCGGCGATCCCGCCGACGACCACCGAAACGCGGCCGGCCCGCCACCCCCGGCGCCGGCCGGCCAGGTAGCCCAGCTCCATCAGCGCGGCCACCGGCAGCAGGGCCATCGGCGTCAGCGACGGCATCTCCGGCACCCCGGAGATCGCGTCGCGCATCGGCAGCCCGACCATCTCGGCGTACGCCCGCGCCGCCCACGGCGAGAACCACCAGAAGACCGCCTGCACGGCCGCGACCATCGCCGCCGTTCCGACCGCGCCGCCGGGACGGCGGAAGAACCCCGCGCCGACCGCGACCAGCAGCACCGCCATCATCGACTGGCCGATCGACACGGCGTCGGCGAAGTCGTCCGGCACCTGCTGCAACCCGAGCGCCAGCACCGGCGCGAACGTCAGCAGCACGGTCAGCGACCCCAGCGTGCCGAGCCGGCCCCAGCGGTGCTCCCGCGCCGCGGCGAACACCGCCGTCGTGCCGATCAGCGACACCGAGATCGACAGCAGCAGCCCGATGTGCGGCGGCGAGTCGATGACCGCGTCGAAGCCGTAGAGCCCGTGCCACCACTGGTCCCACAGGCCGTACAGCAGGAACGTGGCCGCGCCGACCCCCGAGACGAGGTAGCCGAGCGGCGCGGCGAACGTCCGGCCGAACACGTTGACCACGCGCCCGCCGATCCGCGGGTCGACCGGACGGCCCGCGCGGCGCGCCGCGGTCGTCAGCAGCACGACGGCGAGGCTCGCCAAGCCGACGACCGCGCTGCCCGCGTACAGGAACAGGTGCGGCAGCGTGAAGAACGTGTCCGGCCCGACGTCGCTGTGCCACTGGATGTCCCAGGTCAGCCCGACCAGCGACAGCAGTGACCCGCCGAGCACGACGTTGGCCGGCAGCAGCCCCGTTCGCGCCGGTTTCGCGACCGACGCCACGCGGGCGCCGGATGCGGTGAGATCCATTTCCCCCGACCCTCCTTTAGTTGACCAGCAACGGAAAGACGACTTGCGCGGCCCCGCCCGGGCCCCGCAGCGAGACGGTGATCTCCCACTGCCCGGCCATCGGCAGCCCGACGTCCGCGGCGCGGAAGCGGCCGGGCCCGTCCGGCCCGGCGGGCACCGGCGCGAGCGCGTGCCCCATCTGCGCCATCACCGGCGCGATCGTGACGGCGTCGGGCGCCGGCCCGGTCACCGCCACCGCGAACGTGTTGCCGCCGATGCGCGGCCGGTCCGCGGAGAACTGGACGGTGTAGGGGCCCGAAACCGCTTGCTGCGTAGTGGGTTTCGCGCCGCCGCTCGGCCAGAGCAGCCACGTGAGCAGGGCCGCTGCGACGAGGGCGACCGCGGCGATCAGCGTTGTCGGGCGTTTCACCGGCCTGCTCCTGTCGTCGGGACGTCCACCACTGCGGGGACGGTCAGCACGCGGTAGCCGCGCTCGGCCTGCAGCCAGATCCGGTACCGGCCGGGCTCGGCGAAGGTGTAGGTGAAGCTGACGTCCGGCCCGTACGCGGCGACGGTCTCGTCCGGGCGGTCGAGCCGGCCGGCGACCGGCGGGATCATCGCGTGGACGTGTGCCCACGTCGGTGCCTTCGCGGCGCCTTCGCCGGCGGGTCCGGTGAACGGCCCGGTGATGATCAGGTGACCGAGCATGCCCAGCCACGGCTGGAGGTCCCGGGCCGGGAAGCGCGCGGTGATCGTCGTCGGCGTACCCGGGGTGACGGTGAGCTCGACCGGGGTGCCGTCGACCGTGCGCGGACCGGGCCCCGGCGGTTCGGGCGCGGGGGCGGCCGTGCCCTTCATGTCCACAGTGGACCGGACGAGCTGGACGCCGCCGCCGCGCCGGGCGAGTTCCGCCCCGACGGCGTACGTGCCCGCTTCCGGATCGGCGACGCGGACCCGGTAGTCGCCGGGGCCGACGCGCACCGGGTGCAGGTGGCTCATGCGCCCGGACGGCGAGACGAGCACCAGGTGCACGAGCGCGTTGTCGTGCACCAGCAAGTCGTCCACCGGACGACCGGTGGCGCCATCGGTGAGCCGCAGCTTCAGATCTTCGCGCAGGGCTTCCACGGCGAGGTTCACCGGCGGCCGCGAGTAGTCCACTGTGGACGACAGCGCGTTGGCGTACGGGTCGGTGACGTTGTCGAACGTCGGGTCCAGCACGCTGCCGGGCGCGGGCGGCGGGGGAGTGCCCGCCGACAGCAGTGCGCCGGTGACGGCCACGGCGAGCGCGGCGACCACGCCGCCCGCCGGGACGAGCGCGTAGGCCGTGCGTTTCGCGCGGACGCCGACGACCAGGGCGAGCAGCAGGAACGCTCCCGCGGCGACGAACCCGCCGTAGGTCGCCTTCTCCCACGGCGGCACCACGCGGGCCGGCACGAGGAACGGGATGGTGGCGGCCGGGCCGCTGCCGTCGCTCAGCGACAGCTCCCACGGCCCCGGCTTGTCGACCTGGAGGTTTCCCGCGTACACCCCGGGTTCGGGTCCGAGGACGACGTCCGTGCGCGCGCTGGTGATCCCGTCGGCCGCGACGCCGAGGTGCAGCGTGCCGGGCGCGGTGCCCTGGTGCGTCACGACGTCGACCCGCAGCGGCGACGGCGTCGTGTCGACCCGGCGGATGATCACGGTGAGTTCGCGCGCGCCGAGCGTCTGCGCGACCTGGACGTCGGTGCCGCTCGGCGCGCCGTCGGCGTGCGCGGTCCCGCCGCCGGCCGCGATCCCCAGCACGGCCAGCAGCATCAGCAGTGCCGCTTTCGATTTGCTCCCCATCGTGGTTTCGAACCTAGCCAGCGCGGCCGGTGGCGGGCGTCACGGCGGCGAGGGAATCCCGGTCCCCAGTGCGGGGGACCGGCACCCCCGGTGGTCTCAGGGGCGGAGGAATTCCCGCAGGTGGGCGACCACTTCGGCGGGCTGCTCCTCGGGGAGGAAGTGGCCGCAGTCGGCGAGCGCGGCGCCGGTCGCGCCCGGGGCGTACTCCCGCCAGATTTCGAGGGTGGGCAGGGTGCCGAGCAGGCCGTTCGCGCCCCACAGGGCGAGGAGCGGCTGGGTGACGCGCTTCCCGGCGGCGAAGTCGGCGTCGTCGAGCTCGGCGTCGTCGGGGAAGGAGGCGCGGTAGTCGTCGAAGCCGGCCCGGAGCGCGCCGGGCTGGGAGAAGGCGCGGACGTACTCGGCCTGCGCGTCCGCGTCGAGCGCGTGGCGCTGGTGGGTCCAGCGTTCGAAGAAGTAGCCGAGGTACCCGGCGATGTCCTGGCCGGCGAGCAGCTCGGGCAGATCGGGCTGGAGGTGGAAGAGCCAGTGCCAGTAGGCCTTGGCGACGCCGGTGTCGAGGCGCTGCCACATCGCGCGGGTCGGGGCGATGTCCAGGACGGCGATCCGATCGACCTGGTCCGGGCGGTCCAGCGCCCAGCGGTGGGCGACGCGGCCGCCGCGGTCGTGCCCGGCGACGGCGACCCGCTCGAAGCCGAGGCGCGTCGCGAGCGCGGCGACGTCGGCGGCCATCGTGCGCTTGTCGAAGCCGGTCCGCGGCTTGTCGGTGCGGCCGTAGCCGCGGAGGTCGGGCGCGATGACGGTGTGCGTTTCGGCGAGTGGCTCGATGACTTTCCGCCAGCAGTACGACGTCTGCGGCCAGCCGTGGAGGAGGAACAGCGGCGGGCCGTCGCCGGCGCGGAGGTAGTGCATCTTCAGCCCGTTGACGGTTTCTAACCGGTTCATGGGGTTAGACGGTAGCGCGGCTTCTAACTGTCTTCAAGGGTTAGAATCGGCGGCATGGAATGGGTCTTCGACGGCGGACGGCCGTGCCTCGACCTCGTCAACACGCTGCGCAGCAGGCACTCGACGGGGGTGGAGCTGCTGACCGGGCCCGACGCGCTGGCGGAATGGCTGTCCCTCGCGGGTTTCACGGCCGGGCCGGTCCCGGTGACGGCCGGGAACGTGCTGGCCGCGAAGGCGTTGCGGGAGGCGGTCGACCGGGTGCTGCTCCCGGCCGGCGTACCGGCGGAGATGGACATCGAGCTGGTGAACAACGCGGCGGCGTCGGCACCCTCGCCACCGCCGCGCCTGGTCTTGGCGGACGGGGTCCTGCGGCGCGACGTCCCGGCCCCGAAGGACCCGGTGGCCGCAGCGTTCGCGGCACTGGCAGCGGACGCGATCGACCTGGCGGCCGGCGACGCGTCGGTGCGGGAGTGCGCGGCGGACGACTGCGGCCTGCGGTTCTGCGACGCCTCGCCGCGGCGGAACCGGCAGTGGTGCTCGATGTCCCGCTGCGGGAACCGCGCCAAGGCCCGCGCCCACTACGCGCGGGTCAGCGGCCGGGAGGACTGAGGCGCATCTTTCCCCACGAAAGTGCCGCGGTCCTGTCCCGAGACGACGTGAATGACTCATTCATGTCGTCCGGCGACATGAATGAGTCATTCACTACGTCCGTGCGTTGCGGGGCGGGGTGGCGCCGGGGCCGTTGCCGCCCACCAAGCGCGCGTAGGCCTTCGGGTGCGCGCGGAACCAGACGTTGAGGCGGCCGATCCAGCGCATGTGCGCCGTCCGCAGGGCGGGCGGGAGCGGGGTCGAGACCGTGCGCACCACCCGTGCGAAGCGGTCGAAGCGGCGCTGGTCGCGGGCACTCCACGGCAGACCCAGGCGATCGCGGAGGCCGGGCGGCAGCGTGGCCCGGATCAGGAACAGCTGCCCGCGCGCCTGCGCCCGCCGCAGCGGGAGCCACCAGCGGTCCGGCAGCCAGGCGACCGGCTTGCGCACCGTCTCGATCGTCTCGAAGAGCTGGTCGATCGTCGGGTTCCCCGCGAACCCCGCCACCATCTCGTCGTAGTAGCGCGAGAAAGCCGCCCAGTCCGGCGGCAGGTCGCGCTCCCGCACGCCCAGGATCCGGCCGATGCCGCGCATCTGCGCGTAGTACTCGTCAAGATCCGAAGTGGACAGTGGACGGCCGAAGAACCGTTGCGCGTCAACGGGAGCCATCACCAGCGTCGCGTGCACCCAGGCGTACGCGAGCGGATCCAGCGCGCTGTACCGGCGTCCGTCCGAAAGGGACCCCACGAAAGCCCGGTGCAGGGAACGCAGCCGCGCGGCCTCCACCCGCGCGCCGGAAACCCCGCCGTACACGTAGATCGACAGCGACGCACCCGTCCGCATCAGCCGCGTCCACGGGTCGGCCGTGTAGTCCGAGTGGTCGCGCACCCCCGCCGCGACGACCGGGTGCGCCACCTGCAGCACCAGCACCTGGCCGGCCAGGAGCGCGTCGCGGAAGTCGCCGAAGTACTTCCACGCCGCTGTGCCGCGGACGATCGGCGGGGCCATCAAGCACCGCGGAGCAGCATCATCAGGGGTTCGGCCACCGGAGTGTCCGTCTCGCCCGTCGCCAGGCGGCGCAGCTGGAGCCCGGCGATCAGCGCCACCACCGGCCCGGCCAGCCGCCGCGGATCCGGCACGCCCAGCGCCTCCAGGATCGTCACGGCCAGTTCGTCGTACGCCGCGAAGCAGCGCGAAGAGGCTTCGTGCAGCCCGGGGTCGCGGGCGGACTGGAGGTACAGCTCGTGCGCGCCCAGCTCGTCGGCGCCGAACGGCAGCTGCGCGATCACGTGCTCGACCACCGACGCCGCCTGCTCGACGCTCAGGCCGGCCGCGCGGTAGCCGTCGACGATCGCGCCGAGCTTCGCCGTCTCCTCTTCGACGAACAGCAGCATCGCCTCGCGCAGCAACGCCGTCTGGCTCGGGAAGTGGTAGGTGAGCGTGCCCAGCGAGACGCCGGCGGCGGCCACGATCCGGCGGTTCGTCAGCCCGCCGACCCCGTGCTCGCCGACGACCGTCAGCGCGCCGCGCAGGATGGCTTCCCGGGTGCTTACCAGCTTGTCTCGGGATGCCGCTCCGGCCACCGTTCGACCTCTTCCAGTTGCGCGGCGAGGGAGATCAGCCGCTCCTCGGCGTGCGACGGGCCGAGCAGCTGCGCGCCCAGCGGCAGCCCGTCGGCCGTCTGCCCGGCCGGCACGTTGACCCCCGGCCAGCCCAGCACGTTCCACGGCCAAGCGTACGGGCACGCGGCGATCATGGCCTGGTCGGTCTCCCAGCCGGACAGCCCGTCGAACGTCCCGATCGGCGGCGGCGGGGTCGCGGTGGTCGGTGTCAGCAGCACGTCGACGCGGCCGAACACCGAGCCGATCCGGCGGTGCAGCCCTGGCTCGAGCGCGCGGGCGAGCCGCAGCGCG
>NZ_JAAGNB010000674.1:0-204 GCF_010550475.1 Amycolatopsis sp. SID8362 | reverse complement strand
TCTTCTTCTCCGTGCCCTCCCCGGCCACGTCGACATACATGGCGCCGACGCTAGGGCCCGATCATGAAATTTCGATGAAACGCCCTGACCCGCGCCGATGTCATCGAATCCTCAGGTCCGCCCGGAAAACTGGGCCCCCGACCGGCGGGAAGAGGGGGCGCGATGACGGATCTCGGCGCGGCACAGGCGAACGCGCACCGCGGC
>NZ_JAAGNB010000060.1:0-7604 GCF_010550475.1 Amycolatopsis sp. SID8362 | reverse complement strand
GCCCGGGCGTGCACTGCGGGTGCTCCAGCGGGCCGAAGAGATCGCGGCGATCCTGGTGGTCGCGTCCACGGACGACCCGGGCGGCGCACTGTCGGCCTCGGCGTCGACGCTGCGCGCGCAGGCGCTGCGGCCGCTGTCCGACGCGGTCCGCACGGCTCGGTGCGCGGCGGTCAACGAGGCGGTGCGGGTCTTCGCGGAACAGACGGCACGCGAAGGCTGACGGCCATCGAAATCCGCCCCGCCCGGCCCGCCGAACTCGAAGCCGTCGCCCGGCTCCGGTGGCGCTGGGTGGCCGAACAGGACGGTCTCCCCGACGGCGACCGGGACGGGTTCGTGCGCGAGTTCGCCGCTTGGGCCCGCGAGCACGCCGACACCCACCGCTGCCTGGTCGCGGTGCGGGACGGCGAAATCCTCGGGATGGCGTTCCTCGCGATCACCGCGCGCGTCCCGACGCCGGCGGCCTTTTCCCGCGCCGCCGGCGACGTCCAGTCTGTTTACGTGGTGCCGGAAGCGCGCGACGGCGGCGTCGGCGGGCAGCTGATCGACGCGACGCTCGATCTGGCCGCGGAACTCGGTCTGGAGCGCGTCACCGTGCACTCGTCGACGCGCGCGATCCCGGCCTACGAACGGCACGGGTTCGCGCGGTCACCCCACCTGCTGCAAGCCCGCCTCAGCGAGCCGGGCGCTTCGCCGGTTCGCAGCAGCCGATCGCGCACGGCGCGCCGTTGACCGTGCAGCCCGCCGCCGGGAACGGGGACAGCTTGCGCGGCGCCACCCCGTGCGTGTGTTCGCGGATCAGCTCCACCACCAGCTCGGCGAAGCGCGGGTCGCTGCCCGCGGTCGCCGCGCGGGCGAACGCCATTCCGTGCTCCGCCGCGCGTTCCGCCGCCTCGTTGTCGAGGTCCCAGATCACCTCGAGGTGGTCCGACACGAACCCGATCGGCGACACGACCACGCCGGGGACGCCCGAAGCGTGCAACGCGTCGATGTGGTCGACGATGTCCGGCTCCAGCCACGGCACCTGCGGCGGCCCGGACCGCGACTGCCACACCACGTCGTATTCGGCGATCCCCGCTTCGGCCGCCACCAGCCGGGCCGCCTCGGCGATCTGCCGCGAGTAGCGGTGGCCGCCTTCCGCGGGCGGGCCGGACGCCTTGTCCGCGCTGTCGGGCACCGAGTGCGCGGTGAACACCGTGCGGACGCCGTCGACGTCGCCCAGCGACGCGTGCGCCGCGCGCAGGCCGTCCGCCACCGCCGAAACGAACAGCGGGTGGTCGAAGAACTGGCGCAGCTTCACCATTTCGGGTGCTTCGGCGCCGACCGCCGCGCGGGCGCGCTCGATGTCTTCGTCGTACTGGCGGCACGCGGAATAGCCGCCGTAGGCACTCGTGGGGAACACCAGGATCCGCTTCGCGCCCGCCGCCGTCAGCTCGGCGAGGGTGTCCTCGACCATCGGGTGCCAGTTGCGGTTGCCGAAGTGCACCGGGAGGTCGATCCCGGCCGCCGCGAGCTGCTTCTCGACCGCCACCATCGCGTCGCGGTTCAGCTTGTTGATCGGCGAAACGCCGCCGAAGTGCTGGTAGTGCTCGGCGACCTCGAGCAGCCGCTCCCGCGGCACGCCCCGGCCCCTGGTGACGTTTTCGAGGAACGGCATGACGTCGTCAGGCCCCTCCGGACCGCCGAACGAAAGCCACAGCAACGCGTCGTATCCCACCCCGTCATCTTGCCGATGCGGCGGCCCGCACGCTGACCCGGCCCGGTTGTGAATCGATCGGTACAAAACTCTGCTACGGTGACCCCATGGCCAGGCCACGGGAGTTCGACGAGACCGCCGCCGTCGAGAAGGCGATGCACGCCTTCTGGGAGCACGGCTACGAAGCGACGTCGACGCAGGACCTCTGCACGGCCACCGGGCTCGGGCGCAGCAGCGTCTACAACACCTTCACCAGCAAACGCGCGCTCTTCCAGCGTTCGCTCGCGCACTACACCGGCACCCAGCTCGGCAAGCGGCAGGCGATCCTCGACGGCCCGGGCACCGCGGCCGAGCGGCTCGCCGCGGTCCTCGACCAGGCCGTCGAGGACGACGTCGAATCCCGCCGCCGCGGCTGCCTCGTGGTCAACACCCTGGCCGAACTCGGCCTGCCCGACGACGAAGTGGGTGCCGCGCTGCGGAACGACACCGAGCGAAACCTGGCCATGTTCGCCGAGTGCGTCCGGGAAGGCGTGCTCGACGGCAGCCTCGGCGACGGCCTCGACCCCGCCGCGGTGGCGGAGTTCCTGCTCGGCACCATCTCGGGCTTGCGCGTGATGGCCCGCCGGGGCACGAGCCGCGACAGCATGCACGCCGTCGCGGACATCGCGCTCAAGGCGATCGTCGCCGGCTGACAGATCCTCGCACGACAGCCGATCGCTGCCGTCCGAATTTTGAACTGATCGATACACAATGAAGGAGGACCCGTGCCACTGGCCGTCTTCGTCCTCGGGCTCAGCGTGTTCGCGCTGGGCACGTCCGAGTTCATGATCACCGGCCTGCTCCCCGGCATGGCCGCCGACCTGCACGTGAGCATCCCCGACGCCGGGCTGCTGATCTCGGCGTTCGCCGTCGGCATGGTCGTCGGCGCGCCCCTGCTGGCGATCGGCACCCTCCGGCTCCCCCGTCGCCGGACGCTGCTCGCTCTGCTCGGCGTGTTCGCCGCGGCGCACGTCGTCGGCGCCCTCGCCGACGGGTACGCCGTCCTCTTCGCCACGCGGGTGGTCGCGGCGCTGGCCTGCGCCGGGTTCTGGGCCGTCGCGCTGGCGACGACGATCGCGCTCGTGCCGGTCGAGCGGCGCGGGCGGGCGATGGCGGTGCTGGTCGGCGGGCTGACCGTCGCGAACATCGCCGGGGTGCCCGCCGGCACGTTCCTCGGCCAGCACGCGGGCTGGCGCACGGCGTTCTGGGCGGTGGCGGCGGTGACCGTGCTGGCGATCGCCGGCGTGGCACTGCTGGTGCCCGAGACGACCGGCGGCGCGGTGGGTGTCCGCCACGAACTGCGGCTGTACCGCCGCGGCCGGGTCTGGCTCGCACTCGGCGTGATCGCGTTGTGCCAGGCCATGATCTTCGCCGCGTTCAGCTACCTCGCGCCGTTGCTGACCGAGACCGACGGCCTCCCCGCGGAGTGGGTGCCCGGCGTCCTGGCGCTGTTCGGCGTCGGCGCGCTGATCGGGATCAGCGCGGGCGGCCGGCTGGCCGACCGGCGGCCGATCGCGACGCTCTACGGCTGTCTCGCCCTCGCGCTGGCCGCCCTGCTCGTGCTCGCCCTGACCACCGACGCGCTCGTCGCCGTGGTGGCCGTGCTCGCCTTCGGCGTGGCCGGGTTCGGCGCCAATCCGGCGTTGAACCTGCGTGCCTTCCAGGCCGCCGGTGACGCGCCGACGCTCGTCGGGGCCAGCACGACTTCGGCGTTCAACGTCGGCAACACCGTCGGCCCGTGGCTGGGCGGCGTCGCGATCGACGCCGGGTTCGGCTTCCCGAGCGTCGCGTGGACCGGCATGCTGCTCGGCGCCGCGACCCTGGCCGCGCTCACGGTCGCGGCCGTCGTCCAGCGGAACGACGACCGCGAGCCCGTGGCGGTGTGAGCGTCAGATGCCGAGGGCGTGGACCCCGCCGTCGACCATGATCATCGAGCCGGTGGTGGCCGGGAGCCAGTCCGAAAGCAGCGCGCAGACGCTCTTCGCCGTCGGGTCCGGGTCCGAGCTGTCCCAGCCGAGCGGCGCGCGGTCGCCCCAGCCGTCCTCGAGGTCCGAGAAGCCCGGAATCGACTTCGCGGCCATGGTCTTCATCGGGCCCGCGCTGACCAGGTTGACGCGGATGCCCTGCGGGCCGAGTTCCTTGGCCAGGTACCGGTTCACCGATTCGAGCGCGGCCTTCGCGACGCCCATCCAGTTGTAGACCGGCCACGCGACGCGGGCGTCGAAGTCCATGCCGACGATCGACGAACCGCGGCCCAGCAGCGGCAGGCACGCCTTCGACAGCGACATGAACGAGTACGCCGAGACGTCGACCGCCGTCTTGACGTCCTCGGCCGGCGCGTCCAGGAACGGCGCGCCGAGGCAGCTCTGCGGGGCGAAGCCGATCGAGTGCAGCACGCCGTCGAGCCCGTCGACGTGCTCGCGGACGCGGTCGGCGAGGGAGTCGAGGTGCTCCTGGTCGGTGACGTCGAGCTCGAGCACCGGCGCGGGCTCCGGCAGCCGCTTCGCGATGGTCTTGACCAGCGACATGCGGCCGAAGCCGGTCAGCACCACGGTCGCGCCCTCCTGCTGCGCGATCTTGGCCGCGTGGAAGGCGAGCGAGGCGTCGGTGATGATGCCGGTGATCAGCAGGCGCTTGCCTTCGAGCAGTCCGGGCACGGGTCCTCCAAGTCTGGTTCGGGGTAAGGGGTTCAGTGGCCGAGGCCGAGGCCGCCGTCGACGGGCAGCACCGCGCCGTTGACGTAGCCGGCCTCGTCGGAAGCCAGGTACCGCACGGCGGCGGCGATCTCCGACGGCTCGGCGTACCGGCCGGAGGGCACCTGCGCGAGGATCTCCTTCTTGCGGTCCTCGGGCAGCTCGTCGGTCATGTCGGTGTGCACGAAGCCGGGCGCGATGACGTTCGAGGTGATGTTGCGCGAGCCGAGCTCCCGGGCCAGCGACCGGGCGAACCCGACCAGGCCGGCCTTCGACGCGGCGTAGTTCGCCTGCCCGGCCGAGCCGGAGAGGCCGACGACCGAGGAGATGAAGACGAACCGGCCCCACTTGCCGCGCAGCATCCCGCGCGAGGCGCGCTTCGCGACGCGGTAGGCACCGGTCAGGTTGGCGTTGATGACGCGCTCGAACTGCTCGTCGCTCATCCGCATCAGCAGCGTGTCGTCGGTCAGCCCGGCGTTGGACACCAGCACCTCGACCGGTCCCTGGTGCTCCTCGACGAGCTTGAAGGCGGCGTCGACCTGCTCGGTGTCGGTGACGTCCGCCTGCACGCCGAACAGCCCTTCGGGCGCGCCCGAACCACGGTGCGTGACGGCGACCCGGTGCCCCTGCTCCGCGAGGTCCCGGGCGATCGCCAAGCCGATACCCCGGTTGCCCCCGGTGACCAAGACCGACCGTCCCACAGTGTTCTCCCTCTTCGTCGACCGTGCGCTGCTGTCGGGCACGAGGCTATCGGCAGCGCTCCCGCGTCACGCACCCGCGCCCGGGGTGGGCCCGACCGTCCTAAGCGCGTGTTAGGAACTGCCCCCCGACCTTGCTGGTTACCCGCTGGTTGGTCACCGTGAGTCGCAACACAGGAGGTCGACGATGACAACCCGGATCAGCCCCGCCGCCGGTGGGGCCGTGAGCGAAAAGCGCGTGATCGGCAACGTGCTGCGCGGCTCCATCGGCAACTTGGTCGAGTGGTACGACTGGTACGCCTACGCCGCGTTCACCACTTATTTCGCCAAATCCTTCTTCCCCACCACCGACACGACGGCCGCGTTCCTGGGGACCGCCGCCGTGTTCGCCGTCGGGTTCCTCATGCGGCCGCTCGGCGGGTGGATGCTCGGGCGGTTCGCCGACAAGTTCGGGCGGCGCAGCGCGCTCGTGCTCTCGGTGTCCCTGATGGCAGGCGGCTCGCTGCTCATCGCCGTCACGCCGAACTACCACACGATCGGGATCGCCGCGCCGATCCTGCTGCTCGTCGCGCGGCTGATCCAGGGCCTCTCGGTCGGCGGCGAGTACTCCACCTCCGCGACCTACCTGTCCGAAGTGGCCACTCCGGGCAAGCGCGGCTTCTACTCGAGCTTCCAGTACGTGACGCTCTACGGCGGCCAGCTCCTCGCCCTCGGCCTCCAGCTGATCCTGCAGGCGATCCTCACCGAGCAGCAGCTGGCGTCGTGGGGCTGGCGGATCGCGTTCGGCGTCGGCACGGTCGCCGCGCTCAGCGTGATGTGGCTGCGCCGGGGCATGGACGAGTCGGCGAGCTACACGCGTGAAGCCGGTGAGGGCAAGGGAAGCGAACGCGGCACGCTGCGCACCCTCGCCAAGTACCCCAAGGAGATCCTGCTCGTCGTCGGCCTGACCCTCGGCGGCACGGTCGGCTTCTACACCTTCGCCACCTACAGCCAGAAGTTCCTCGAGAACACCGCGCACATCCCGCGGCGGCAGGTCACCATCGTGCTGTTCTGCGCGATCCTCGTCGCGGCGATCCTGCAGCCGCTGGCCGGCCGGCTGTCCGACCGGATCGGGCGACGGCCGCTCCTGCTGTTCTTCGGCATCGGCGGCACGCTGCTCACGGTCCCGATCATGACGGTGATGGGGTCGACCCGGAACCCGGTCGGCGCGTTCTTCCTCGTGCTGGCCGGGCTGGTGATCGTCGCCGGGTACACCTCGATCAACGCGATCGTGAAGGCCGAGCTGTTCCCGACGAAGATCCGCGCGCTCGGCGTCGGCCTGCCCTACGCGCTGACCGTGGCGATCTTCGGCGGCACCGCCGAGCTCATCGCGCAGGCGCTCAAGAGCGCCGGGCACGAAACGGTCTTCTTCTGGTACGTCGCGGGCTGTGTCCTGGTGTCGCTGATCGTCTACGGCACAATGCGGGAAACTTCCAAGACCTCGGAGCTGGAAGAACGCTGAGAAAGGATGACCGTGCGCGTGCTCCTCGTCGAAGACGACGCGGGTGTCGCCGGCGCGCTCGCCGAGTCGCTGCACGCGCGCGGTCATCCCGTCACCAGCGTCGGCCGCGGTGCCGACGCCCTGCACCGCCACCGCGACGCCGACCTCGTGCTCCTGGACCTCGGGCTGCCGGACCTCGACGGCCTCGACGTCCTCCGCAAGATCCGGGCGGTGTCGCCGGTCCCGGTCATCGTCCTGACCGCCCGCGGCGACGAGCGGTCCGTGGTCCGCGGGCTGCGGCTCGGCGCCGACGACTACCTGACCAAGCCCGTGCGGCTCGCCGAGCTGCTGGCGCGGATGGACGCCGTCGTGCGGCGCGCGGTCGCCCGGGACGCGCCGGCCGGGGACGTCGTGCGCGTCGAAGACGTCGAGATCGACCTCGGCGCCCGCCGGGTGCTCGTCGCCGGGCACGACGTCGGGCTCACCACCAAGGAGTTCGAGATCCTGGCGGTGCTCGCGGCCCGGCCCGGCACCGCGGTCAGCCGCCAGCAGCTGATGGACGAGGTCTGGGGCGACGCCTACCTCGCGGTGTCGCGCTCGCTCGACGTCCACCTGACCGGGCTGCGCGCGAAGCTCGACCGGCCCGGGCTGCTCACCACCATCCGCGGCTTCGGCTACCGGCTCGGCCGGGACTGACGCCGTGCGCGCCCGGCTGCTGGTGGTCCTGGTGGCCCTCGCCCTCGCGGTCGTGGCCGCGTTCGCCGTGCCGCTGCTGACCGCCACCGCGGAGCAGCGCACCCAGCAGCTGGTCATCTCGCGCACCGCCGACGTCGACCGGTTCGTCGTGCTGGCCCAGCAGGCCGTGGACACCCGCGACCCGGCGGCGGTCGCGGCCGACGCGGCGCGCTACGCCGAGCTCTACGGCGAAGGCGTGGTGATCGTCGACGCCCGGCGCGTCCCGCTGGTGCAGGCGGGCGGGCTGACCGCGGCCGAGCCGGCGG
>NZ_JAAGNB010000384.1:0-206 GCF_010550475.1 Amycolatopsis sp. SID8362 | reverse complement strand
ACCGTGCGGACCAGCTCGGCCCGGCGGCCGCTGTTGCTGGTGCTGGACGACGTCCACGAGGCCGACGTGTCGTCGCTGCGGCTGCTGGCCGAGGTCGCGGAGACGATCCGGACCGCACGGGTCGTCGTCCTGTGCACCGCCCGCGACGACGACCGCGCCTGGTCCGGCCACGTCCAGGCCAGGGCCCTGCTGCTCGGCCGGGCCGT
>NZ_JAAGNB010000284.1:0-2363 GCF_010550475.1 Amycolatopsis sp. SID8362 | reverse complement strand
GGCGGGGGCGCCGTCGCCGGGAAGTGCGGCAACGGCGTCGCGCGTCAGCAGCCACAGGGGCGCGGTGCTCCCGGCCAGGGCCTGCGCCAGCAGAAGGGTGCTGGGCGCGTCCGGCAGCAGGGACACCACTCCGGCCACGTCGGCGAGGTCGCCGACCGACTCGACCACGTCCGGCTCGGCACCGGCGGCCGCGAGAGCGTTCGTCACCTCGGCGGTGTCCGCGCCGGGCGCGGCGACCACGAGCCAGCGGCCGGACAGCGTCGCGGCTTCCGGCTCGGGCAACGGCTTCCACTCGACACGATAACGCCAGGAGTCCACTGTGGACTTCTCCTGCCGGAGCCGCCGCCACCGGGCGAGGGCGGGCAGCAGCTCGGCGAACGACGTCTCCGAGCCGACGCCGATCAGGTCGGCCAGCGCGCCGAGGTCTTCCCCCTCGACGGCGGTCCAGAACCGGGCGTCCGCGGGATCTCCGGCGACGGGCTTCACCGGCGCGTCGAGCCAGTACCGCTTGCGCTGGAAGGCGTACGTCGGGAGGTCCACGATCCGCGCGTCGGGGAAGGCGGGGGTCCAGTCGACGGCGACCCCGTTGACGTGCGCCTCGGCCAGCGCGGTGTGGAACCGGGTGAGCCCGCCGTCGTCGCGGCGCAGCGAGCCCAGCGCGACGACGTCGTCGCCGATGGCCATGGTCAGCACCGGGTGCGGGGACGCCTCGATGAACGAGGTGAACCCCTCACGCTTCAGCCGCTCGACGGCCGAGTCCAGCCGTACCGCGCTGCGCAGGTTCGTGTACCAGTACTCGGCGTCGACCGTTTCGTTCCACTCGCCGGTGACCGTCGAGATGAAGGCGATCTCGCCTGCGCGAGGGGTGATCGGAGCCAGGACGTCCAGGAGTTCGTCGCGCAGCTGCTCGACCTGCGCCGAGTGCGACGCGTAGTCCACCGGCACCCGCTTCGCGCGAACACCGTCGGCCTCGCACGCGGCGATCAGCGCGTCGAGAGCGTCCGGCGCACCGGAGACCACCACCGCGGCGGGGCCGTTCACCGCGGCGATCGACAGCCCGTCCGCCAGCCGCGCTTCCACGTCGGCGAGGGACGCCGCGACCGAGACCATCCCGCCCCGGCCGGCCAGCGCGAGGATCGCCTTGCTGCGCAACGCCACCACGCGCGCACCGTCCTCAAGGGACAGCGCACCGGACACCACCGCGGCCGCGATCTCGCCCTGCGAGTGCCCCACCACCGCGTCCGGGACGACGCCGTACGACCGCCACAGCTCGGCCAGCGACACCATGACGGCCCACAGCGCGGGCTGGACCACGTCGACCCGGTTCAAAGCCTCCGCGTCAGCCAGGACATCGCGCAACGTCCAGTCCACAAAGGCCGACAAAGCGACCGCACACTCGTCCAGGCGGGCCGCGAACACCGGCGACGAAGAAGCCAGCTCCAGAGCCATCCCGGCCCACTGCGAACCCTGCCCGGGGAACACCAGCGCCACCTTGCCGCGAGCGGACGCCTCCCCGGTGACGAGACCGGGGTTCGGCTCACCGGCCGCCAGCGCGGCGAGCCCGCCCTCTCCGGTCACCACCGCGCGGTGACCGAGCAGCGCCCGCGACTTCACCAGCGAGTACCCGACGTCGGCCGGGTCGCCGGGGTGCTCCAGCAACGCGGACGCCTGAGCCCGCAACGCTTCCGCCGAACTCGCCGACAGCACCCACGGTACCGGCCCCGACGCGGCTCGCGAAGGCAGTTCCGGTTCCTCCGGCGCCTGCTCCAGGATGACGTGCGCGTTGGTCCCGCTGACGCCGAACGACGAGACGCCGATCCGGCGCGGCTGCCCGGTCTCCGGCCACGGCGTCGGCTCGGTGAGCAGCCGGACCTCGCCCGCGCTCCAGTCCACTTGGGACGACGGCGCGTCGATGTGCAGCGACTGCGGCAGCACGCCGTTCCGCATGGCCTGGACGGACTTGATGATCCCGGCGACACCGGCGGCAGCCTGCGTGTGCCCGAGGTTGGACTTCACCGAGCCGAGCAGCAGCGGGCGGTCGGCGGCGCGGCCGCGGCCGTAGGTGGCCAGCAGCGCCTGCGCTTCGATCGGGTCGCCGAGGGTGGTGCCGGTGCCGTGCGCTTCGACGGCGTCGACCTGCTCGGCGGACAGCTGGGCGCGGTCGAGCGCGGCCCGGATGACCCGCTGCTGCGACGGCCCGTTCGGCGCGGTCAGGCCGCTGCTGGCGCCGTCCTGGTTGACCGCGGAGCCGCGGACGACGGCGAGCACCGGGTGCCCGTTGCGGCGCGCGTCGGAAAGTCGTTCGACCAGCAGCATGCCGACGCCTTCACCCCAGCCGGTGCCGTCGGCGGCGTCGGCGAAGG
>NZ_JAAGNB010000229.1:0-299 GCF_010550475.1 Amycolatopsis sp. SID8362 | reverse complement strand
CCGAGCAGCAGTTCCGGGTCACCCGCGGCGGCACCGCCGTCGGCGGCCTGCCGCTGGAAGGCGGGATCGTCCAGGTCACGGCCGTCGGCGGCCAGTTCTACCTGCAGGCCGACGCCGACTACTGGAAGGCGCACGCGATCGACGAGGGCACGCAGTTCGGCACGAGCTGGGTGCGCTCGCTCGGCTCCGAGCTGCCGCTGGACCCGGCGGCCCGGTTCGCCCCGGCCGCGCTCGCCGACGGCCTGCGCAAGGCGCTGCCCGGCCTGGACCGGCTGGGCGAGCCGGTCAAGGCGCGGCTC
>NZ_JAAGNB010000051.1:0-243 GCF_010550475.1 Amycolatopsis sp. SID8362 | reverse complement strand
GGCCAGCCGACCACCGCGCGCAGCCCCGAGAGCGCCTCGGTCGCGCTGTGGTGGGCCTCGGCCAGCGACGGGACCGTCGGGCCGGCCACCACCGGGCCCTCGGCGAACGCGACCGACATGCGCGCGAGGATTTCCCGCTCCTTGACGCCGCCTTCGGTCGGCCCGCCGACCACGACGACCAGCCGGGAGCCCTGGACCGACAGCAGCACCGGGCGGCCGACGCGGGCGGCGCGGCTGCGGACC
>NZ_JAAGNB010000006.1:0-6891 GCF_010550475.1 Amycolatopsis sp. SID8362 | reverse complement strand
AGGGCGGCGGCCGCGGTCAGCCCGGCGAGCAGCGCCGATCCGGCGTGCGGGCCGGCGGTGAGGCCGAGCAGGAGGAGCGCGGGCCCCGACAGCTCGTCCCCGGTCCGCGCGAGCGTCGCCCCGGCCAGGTAACGCCTTAGCATGGTCGAGACGTTACAGTGGGGCATGGCATTTCCGCACCGGGATTCCGTGCAGCGCGCGGTCGACCTGCTGAACGTCCTGCTCCCGGAACCCGACCCGGCCGCGGTGGCGCGCGTCCTGCGCGAGCACGGAGAAACTGACATTTCAGATGTCAACGTGGCCGACCTGCACGCGGCGGCGCTGGAGCTGCGTGCGGTGTTCGCGGCCCCGGACGTGGCCACGGCGGCTTCGGTGCTGAACGCGTTGTTCGCCGCGTACGCGCGTCCACCGCGCTTGACCGACCACGAGGACGGTTACGGCTGGCACCTGCACGTGGACACGTCGGACGACGGCCCGTGGGGCGCGTGGCTGGTGACGTCGTCGGCGCTGGGGCTGGCTTCGCTGCTGGCCGAGCGCCAGGACGTGCCGGGCGGGTTGTGCGCGTCACCGCCGTGCGGCAAGCCGTTCGCCCACACCGGCGGCGGCAGCCCCCGGAAGTACTGCTCGCCCCGGTGCGCGACACGCGAACGCGTCGCCGCGCACCGGGGCCGGAACTCCTAGCTGTTGGTCTTCTCCCGCCAGGCGACCCACTTATCGAGCGCGCTCAGGTCGTAGTCCGGACCACCGACCCCGACCGTGAACGTCGTGACACCGAGGTCCAGCAGCTTCGGCCCCAGCTCGTCCGGCTCGCCCTGCACGCCGCACGAACGCTCGATCTCGCCCGGGTCGCGGCCGACGTCGGCGCAGTGCTGGTCGAGGATCTTGACCTTGCGCTCGACGACCTCCGGGTCGCCGAAGCCGTGCCAGATGTCGCCGTGCTTCGCGACGAGACGAAGGGTCTTCTTCTCGCCTCCGCCGCCGATGAGGACCGGGATCTTGCGGGTCGGCGCCGGGTTCAGCTTGCCGAGGCGCGACTCGATGCGCGGCAGGGACTCCGCGAGGTCGTCGAGGCGGCCGCCCGCGGTGCCGAACTCGTAGCCGTACTCGTCGTAGTCCTTCTCGAACCAGCCGGAGCCGATGCCGAGGATGAGCCGGCCGCCGGAGATGTGGTCGACCGTGCGGGCCATGTCGGCCAGCAGCTCGGGGTTGCGGTAGCTGTTGCAGGTCACCAGCGCGCCGATCTCCACGCGGGACGTCGACTCCGCCCACGCGCCGAGCATCGTCCAGCACTCGAAGTGCAGGCCGTCGGGATCGCCGTAGAGCGGGTAGAAGTGGTCCCAGTTGAAGACGATGTCGGCGCCGAGCTCTTCGGCGGCCGACGCGGTGCGCCGGATGCTGTCGTAGTCGGCGTGCTGCGGCTGGAGCTGCAGGCCGATCCGGATGCGTCGTTCGCTCATGATCGCAGCCTACGACCGCCCCGGAACGCCTCGCGCGCCCACACGGCGGCCAAAGGGGGTAGCGCGACTACCAGCCTGCGCGACTTGGGCACCACCGCCCGCCGCGTCAGGATGTCGTAGTCCAGGGCGACGATCTCGTCGAGGATGCCGCGGTACAGCGTCAACGCCGTCCGCACGCACGGCCGGGATTCGGGGCGCAGCAACGGAACCCCCGCTTCGGCCCGCCGGTACACCGCCCGCGTCCGCGCGACGAAGTACGCCAGCGCCGCGCGGATCCGCGGGTCCGGCCGGCGCTGCTCGAGCAACGAACGCGAGACGCCGAACGCGGCCAGCTCGTCGAGCGGCAGGTACAGGCGCCCCCGGTCGAGGTCTTCGCCGATGTCGCGCAGGAAGTTGGTCAGCTGGAACGCCTCGCCGAGCGCGATCGCGCCCGGTTCCGCCTCGGACAGCGGCCCGATCGTGCCGAACACCGGCAGCATCTGCAGCCCGATCACCGCGGCCGAGCCGTACGTGTACTCGCTCAGCTCGGCGAACGTCCGGTACTCGACCGGCTTCAGGTCCATCCGCATCGACTTCAGGAACGCGTCGAACAGCTCACGCGAAAGGTCGTAGCGCCGCACGGTGTCGGCCAGCGCCACCAGCACCGGGTCGTCCGGGGTCCCGCCGTCGAAGACGACGTCGACCAGGGTGCCGACGCGGTCCAGGGACAGTGCCGGGTCGCTGCCCGGCTCCGGGTTGTCGACCAGTTCGTCGGCCATCCGCGCGAACCCGTACAACGCGTGCGCCGCCGGGCGGGCGCGGGCCGGCAGCAGCCGGGTGGCGAGGAAGAACGTGCGGCCGTGGTGGGCGTTGATGCGCTTGCACCCGGTGTACGCGGCCCGCAGCTCCGGCGCGCGGATGCCCGCGGCGTCGAGTTCGTTCACCGGCCGGTGATCCGTTCCGCGGCGAGCCGCCCGGAGATGAGCACCGGCGGGATGCCGACGCCGGGGGTGGTGCCGCAGCCGGCGAGCACGACGTTGCCCGCCGCGCGCACCAGGTTCGCCGGGCGGAACGGGCCGGTCTGCGTGAACGTGTGCGCCAGCGAGAACGGCGTCCCGGCCGCGAGCCCGCGCGCCGCCCAGTCCGCCGGGGTGATCGTCTCGTCGACGCTGAACTCCTCGCCGAAGCCGGTCAGGCCGCGAGCCTCCAGCGTGCGGAACAGCTCTTCGCGGTACGGCCCGCGCACGCGGTCCCAGTCGATCGAGCCGCGCCGCGTGTTCGGCGCGGGCGCGAGCACCGACACGATCTCGCCGCCGCGCCCGGCCAGCCCCGGATCGGTCGCGGTCGGCCGCGTGACCAGCAGCGACGGGTCGCTCATGAGCTTCCCGTCGCGGATGATCTCCGCGAACGTCCGCTCCCAGGCACCGCCGAAGAAGATCGTGTGATGCCCGAGGTCCCACTTCCGGGTGGTCCGCCCGTGCACCACCACGGCGGACGGCGAGTAGCGCAGCGGCACCGGCCGCCGCGGCCGCGCGCCGATCAGCCGGTACGCCGAGGACAGCTCGGTCGCCAGCACGACGGCGTCGCACGCGATCCGCTCGCCCGAGCGCGTCCGCACCGCGCGCACCCGCGAGTTCACCCGTTCCAGCCACGCGGCTTCGGTGCCGAACCGCACGTCCGCGCCCGCCCGGGCGGCGGCGCCGGTCAGCGCCCGGCCGATCTCGCCCATCCCGCCCTCGGGGTAGTAGACGCCGCCGACGGTGTCCATGTACGAGATGACGCCGTACGCGCCGATCGCGCTCGCCGGATCCAGCCCGGCGTAGAGCGCCTGGAACGTGAACAGCCGCCGCACGCGCTCGTCGAGCAGGTAGCGGCCGACGCGCGGGCCGAGCTTGCCGAACCCGCCCAGTGCGGCGAGCTTCGCCAGCGCGGGGTGCGCCAGGTCGAGCGGCGAGTCGAAGTTCGCCCCGATGAACCGGTCCTTCTGCACCGCGTACAGCTCGCTCAGCCAGCGCCGCAGCGCCCGGTAGCCCGCCGCCTCGCGGGCCCCGGCGAACGCGCGGATCTCGGCCTCCATCGCGTCGCCGTCGGTGTGCAGCGCGAGGGTGCTGCCGTCGGCGAAGCGCGCCCGGTACGCGGGGTCGAGGCGCGTCAGGCGCAGGTTCTTCTCCAGCGTCTCGCCGACCGCCGCGAACGCCTCGTCCAGCAGTTCCGGCATGGTCAGCACGCTCGCGCCGGTGTCGACCGCGTTGCCGTCGAAGTTCTGCTGGCCCGCCCGGCCGCCCGGGGTGCCCGCCTGCTCCAGGAGCGTGACGCGCCGTCCCGAGCCGAGCAGGTGCAGCGTCGCCGAAAGCCCGGCGAGCCCGGCCCCGATGACGACGACGTGGTCGGCGGGCCCGTCGATGGTCCGCACGTCAGTAGGTCCGCTGGGTGGCCTTGACGACCAGCCCGGTCAGCGCCTCCGGCGCCGGCTCGGCCAGGTGCGCGCGGTCGAGCGCGGCCATCGCCGCCGTCGTCAGCTCGTCGATCCGGCGTTCGACCGCGTCGACCGCGCCGACCTGCTGCAGCGCCAGCCGGACGGTCTCGACGCCCTCGTCGGAGAGGTCCGCGTCGCCGATCGCGTCCGCGATGACCGTGGCCGCGGCCGTCTCACCTTTCTCTGCGGCGAGCTGCAGGCCGAGCGCGACGAGCAGCGTGCGCTTGCCCTCGCGCAGGTCGTCGCCGGCCGGCTTACCGGTGACCGACGGGTCGCCGAACACGCCGAGCAGGTCGTCCCGCAGCTGGAACGCGACGCCGACCTCGCCGCCGAACTCCAGCAGCGTGGCGATCAGCTCGGGGGAGGCCCCGCCGAGCGCGGCGCCCAGGTGCAGCGGCCGCTGGACGGTGTAGGCAGCGGTCTTGAGCCGGTCGATCTTCAGCGCGGCCTCGACGGAGGCGTCGCCGGTGGCCTGCGTGCGGACGTCGAGGTACTGGCCGGCGAGCACTTCGGTGCGCATCGCGCGCCACGCCGGGCGCGCCGCGGCGAGCGTCTCGGCGGGCAGCGGGGCGTCGGCGAACATGTCGTCCGCCCAGGCCAGTGCCAGGTCGCCGACCAGCACCGCGGTGGCCAGGCCGAACGTCGCGGGGGAGCCGAGCCAGCCCTGGTCGGCGTGCAGCTTCGCGCCCGCGATGTGCACGGTCGGGAAGCCGCGGCGGGAGTCGGAGGAGTCGATGAGGTCGTCGTGGATCAGCGCGCACGCCTGGATCAGCTCGAGGCTGGCCACCGCCTGCAGCACGCCCTCGGCGTCCGGGCCGGCCGGGTCGCCGCCCGCGCCGCGCCAGCCCCACCAGGCGAACGTCGGGCGCAAGCGCTTGCCGCCGTTGAGCACGAACCCGCGCAGCGCGTCGATGCCGGCGGCCACCGTCGGCTCGGTCGCCAGTATCTCGGTGCCCGCCCGGTCGAGGAACCCGGCCAGTGCCCGCTCGACGTGGGCGGGCAGGTCGGTGTCGGCGGGCGCGTTCATGCCGCCATCCTCGCCGAACCCGCGGGCGCGCGGGCCGCCGGGGCACCCGGATGTGGCGAATCAGACTCCGGCCGTGGCGGCCCAGAACGACCCCGTCAGGCCCGCTTCGGCGAAGTAGGCGGCCGCGCTGTCCGGCTCCCGCCGCCGGTAGCCGCGTTCGAGCCGGCCCGCGTACCAGCCGCGCGCGAGCCGCCACAGCGTCACGAGGTCGAGCACGCGCCCCTTGTCCTGCCCGGTTTCCGCGAGCCAGGCGTCCACACAGGACTCGCAGCAGAACAGCCGCTGGTTCGCGCACGTGTGCAGCACGTCGTCCCACATCCGCGCGGCGGGCACCAGGAAGTGCGCCACCTGCGCGCCCTCCGGCGGCTCGGCCCGGTTCACGACCAGCGCGTGCGGCTGGCCACAGCCGGGGCAGCGCGTCGCGACCAGCACCTCCGGCTCGTCCTCGACCAGGTGCGGGATGGCGAAGGAGTCCCACGCGCAGCCGCCCCACCACAGCGTGTGCGCGCCCATCACGGAGAACCCGAGCGGCCGCGCGGCGAACGGGTGCGCCAGCACGACGTGCTCGCAGTCGTCGAGCACCAGGTGGTGGGCGTCGGCGAGGCGGTGCAGCGCCTGCTTCGCGACGGCCAGCGAGCCACCCGCCGCGTCGGCCAGCTCCGGCGCGGTCGGGGCCCGGCCGTGGTCGGCGAACGCGTGGTAGACCGCCAGGCGCACGTCCTCGTCCCAGCTCGCGTCGTCTTCACGCACCTGGCCAGTTTAGTCCGCCGTACCGCCTCGAATGTGAGTCGAACCGCAGTCTCGCGACGCGGACGGGGGCTCCCGCATGCCGGGCATCGGCCCTTAACATGCAGGCATGACGTCGGTGATCGAGCGGTTGCGCGGAGACGGGCCGAAGTTCTCCATCGAGTTCTTCCCGCCCCGGGACGCGGCGGACGAGGCCGTCCTGTGGAAGGCGGTCCGGGAGCTCGAGCCGTACGACCCGGCCTACATGTCGATCACCTACGGCGCGGGCGGCTCCAGCCGCGACGGCACGATCCGCAGCATCGCCCGCGTCGCGACCGAGACGACGCTGGTGCCGATGGCCCACCTGACCGCGGTCAACCACTCCGTCGCCGAGCTGCGCAACGTCATCGGCTGGTACGCCTCGGTCGGCGTCCGCAACATCCTGGCGCTGCGCGGCGACCCGCCGGGCGACGTCTACGGCGAGTGGATCCCGCACCCGGACGGCCTCACCTATGCCGAGGAGCTGGTGCAGCTGGTCCGGTCGCTGGGCGAGTTCTGCATCGGCGTGTCGGCGTACACCTACGGCCACCCGCGCTCGCCCGACCTGGAATCGGACACGAAGTACCTGGTCAGCAAGCTGCGGGCGGGTGCGGACTTCGCGATCGCGCAGCTGTTCCACGACGCCGAGGACTTCCTGCGGCTGCGCGACCGGGTCGCCGCGACCGGCTGCGACGTCCCGGTGCTGCCGGGCGTCATGCCGCTGACGACCATGCGGACGCTCCAGACGACGATCAAGCTGTCCGGCGCGCCCGCGCCGCGGAAGCTGCTCGACCGGCTGGAACCGCTCGCCGACGACCCCAAGGCGTTCCGCGCGGCGGGCATCGACGTCACCACCGAGCTGTGCGAGAAGCTGATCGCGGAAGGCGTGCCGAACCTGCACTTCTACACGTTCAACCGGTCCAAGGCGACGCGCGAGGTGATCGCCCGGCTGGGGCTCGTCCCGGCCCGTGCTTAAGTACGTACCACCGGGCCCTGGTGGCCCGGTAGCGTGCCGGACATGGCTTCCTCTGCTTCAGACGTCAACGGCATCTGCGACCGCTACGTCGACGACTACGCGGCCGCGGACCCGGTCGCCGCGACCTCCCACGGCATCACCGGCCACGACCACCGGCTGACCGACTACTCCGCGGACGGCTTCGCCGAGCGCGCCGGCCTGGCCGCGCGGG
>NZ_JAAGNB010000234.1:0-23159 GCF_010550475.1 Amycolatopsis sp. SID8362 | reverse complement strand
CGCCGCCGTGCTCGCCGCCGGGGCCGTCGCCGCCCAGCTCGGCACCGTCTTCCTGCGCGCGGACGAAGCCGGGACGTCGGAGGCCCACCGGAAGGCGCTGGCGCTCGCCGAGCGCGAGACGGCGTTCACCCGCGCCTTCAGCGGGCGGCCGGCGCGCGGGCTGGTCAACAAGTTCATGGACGCGCTTTCCGAGGGCGCGCCCGCGGCGTACCCGCAGCTGAACCACCTCGCGGGGCCGGTGCGCAAGGCCGCGGCCAAGGCGGGGGACCCGGAGGCGATTTCGCTGTGGGCGGGCCAGACGTACCCGCTCGCCTACGACGCCTCGGCCGCCGTCATCCTCGAACGGCTGAAGGTCGAGGCGCGCGACGCCGCCGCACGCCTCGACCGGATCCGCTAGCGCTCGGTGCGGTTCAGGAGCGAGTGCCGCCTGCTGTAGAGGAAGTACACGAGCATCCCGATGACGAACCAGACCGCGAACCGCAGCCAGGTCGCCGGCTGCAGGAACGTGATCAGCCAGATCGAGAACACGATGCCGATCGCGGGGACCACCGGCATGCCGGGCGTCTTGAACGTCCGCGGCAGGTCGGGCTGCTTGTAGCGCAGCACGATCACCGCGACGCAGACCACGACGAACGCGAGCAGGATGCCGATGTTCGTCAGCTCCGCGGCCTCGCCGATCGGCAGCACCCCGGCGATGATCGCCGACGCGCCGCCGAGGATCCACGTCATCCGGCTCGGTACCTGGCGCTTCACGTTGGTCTTGCCGAGCCACGCCGGCAGCAGGCCGTCGCGGCTCATCGAGTAGCCGACGCGGGTGGCGCCCATCAGGAACGTGAACAGCACGGTGAGGATGCCGACGATGGCGCCGATCGCGATCACCGTGGCCAGCCCGTCGAGGCCGACCGACTTGAACGCCGTCGAGAAGCCGCTCTTCGGGTCGATCTCGGTGTACTTCTGCATGCCGGTCAGCACCAGGCAGGCCAGCACGTAGAGCACCATCGAGATGGCCAGCGAGTAGATGATGGCCTTCGGCATGTGCCGCTGCGCGTCCTTCGACTCCTCGGCCGCCGTCGACATGGCGTCGTAGCCGAAGACGGCGAAGAACACCGTCGCGGCGCCGGTCACCGCGCCGCCGAAGCCCGCCGGGGCGAACGGCGTGTAGTTGCCGGTCTTGACGTAGAAGAAGCCGACCAGGATGACGACCAGCACGATCAGCACCTTGATGCCGACCATCGCCGTCTCGAACCGGGCGGCGCTGCGGATGCCGCGGTTCAGCAGGTACGCGATGAGCAGGCAGAGCAGCGCGGCGAACAGGTCGACCTTGTGGCCGGGCCCGGTGCCGGGCGCGCCGAGCATCCAGGCGGGCAGGTCGAGGCCGAGCTGGCCGAGCAGGAAGCTGAAGTAGCCGGAGATGCCGATCGCCACCACCGACACGATCGCGGTGTACTCCAGCAGCAGGTCCCAGCCGATGAACCAGCCGACGACCTCGCCGAGGACCGCGTAGCCGTAGGTGTAGGCCGACCCCGCCTTCGGGATCAGGCCGGCGAACTCGGCGTAGGAGAACGCGGCCGCCGCGCTCGCCACGCCCGCGATGAGGAACGAGATCAGCACGGCCGGGCCGACGCCGGGGATGCCGGCCGAGTCGTCGCCGTGCGCGACACTGCCGGCGAGGGCGAAGATCCCCGCGCCGATGATGCCGCCGATGCCGATGGCGGTCAGTTGCCACAGCCCCAGGGTGCGTTTGAGGCCGCCGCTTTCGCTGGTGTCCTGGATCTGGTCGATCGGCTTGCGCCGGAAGATGCCGGAGCTGGAGCCCAGGCTTGGAGCGGACATCTTCGTCTCCCGAACGTCGGTGTGCGAGCCCGGATCACGGACCCAACGGGGGAACCTACCGCCAACTCCGCGTGAAGACAGCGTGAGCGGATCAGCCCGCCGCGGTGTCCTCGCTCACCGCTTCGGACGCCGTCGCCGCGGCACGCTTGGCCTGGGTGGTCCGGACCGCGCTCGCGGCGAAGTAGGTGAGCAGCTCAGCGATCTCGACCGGGTCGTCCAGCTGCGGGCAGTGCCCCCAGTCCTCGCGGACCAGCAGCCTGCTGTGCGGCACCAGCGTGTGCAGCTGCCGCCCGGACGCCGCCGTGACGAGCTTGTCCTTGCCGCACGCGACGACCAGCAGCGGGACCTGCACGGAGTCGAGGCGGTAGGCGTCGGCGAGCTCCGCGACGAGCTGCCGGGCCTGCTCCAGCCGGCTCTTGGTCGCGCGGTAGTCCGGGAACAGCGCGGTGAAGCGCTGGACCTGCGTCGCGTCGGCCGCCGCGGAGTCGGCGTAGAGCAGGCGCGGGACGAGCTGCTCGGCGACCTTGCGCACCAGGAAACCCGGCACCGGGACGGGCAGGGACGAGTACAGCCGCAGGGGCAGCGGGTAGCGCGCCACCGTGCGGATCAGCCACGAGTCGACGAACCCCGGCGCGGCGATCGAGACGACGCCGGAGATCGGCAGCCTGCTGTTCTGCGCCGCGCGCAGGCTCATCGTGCCGCCGAGGGAGTTGCCGGCCAGCACGACCGAGCCGAGCACGGCCTGTTCGCGGACGACGGCGGTGGTGAAGGCGTCGAGCTGCGGCAGCATCGGGCCGGGCCGCAGCGGTTGCGCGTCGCCGAAGCCGGGCAGATCGACCGCGATCGCCGGGATTCCGGCGGCCGCGAGCTGCTCCAGGGCGGGGCGCCAGGTGTCGGCGCTGTCGCAGTAACCGTGCAGCAGCACCAGGCGCGGCGCGGTGGGCCGGAGGTGCGCGGCGGCGGATTTGCGCCGCAGCGAGCGGCGGGGGAGCTCCGGTTCGGGGCCGGGGTCGCCGACCTCGAGGACGCGGGTGCGGACGCCGGCGTAGCGCCGGAAGGAGACCCGGATCGGGTCCGGATCACTGCTGGGCCGGCCGCCCGGTCCAGCCGGTGCGGGCCGCTTCGTCGCGGTCATGTTTACAGATTAGCTTGCCGCCCTTGGGTTTTGGTCGAATTTCGGTGCTAACGACCAGATCTCGATCCGAGTACGTTGACAATTCACCAAGTGGGCGGTACAAGCAGTGACCTGGGCGGACCGGAGATCGATCCGCCCAGGTCAGCGCCTCAGCGGGTGAAGACGATCTTGCCGGCGGTGTCGCCTTCGAGCATCGCCTGGAACCCCTTGGCTGCCTCTTCGAACGGCAATTCCTGCCCGATCTGCGGCCGCACGCCGGTGAGGTCGAGGTAGGCGAGCAGGTCGGCCAGCTCGTCGCGGGTGCCCATCGTCGAGCCGGAGACGCGCAGCTGCAGGAAGAAGACGCGCTGCAGCTCCGCGCCCGCGTCCGGGCCGCTGGTCGAGCCGGAGACGACGATGATGCCGCCCGGCTTCAGCGACTTGACCGAGTGCGACCAGGTCGCCTTCCCGACCGTCTCGAACACGGCGTCGACGCGCTCGGGCAGCCGCGCGCCCGACTCGAACGCCTGGTGCGCGCCGAGGCTTTCGGCGAGCGCGCGCTTCTCCTCGGTGCGGCCGGTGACCCAGACCCGGAACCCGGCCGCGCGGCCGAGCTGCACCAGCGCCGTCGACACGCCGCCGGAGGCACCCTGCACGAGCATCGTCTGGCCCGGCCGCAGCCCGGACTTCACGAAGAGCATCCGGTAGGCGGTCAGCCAGGCCGTGCCCATGGTGGCGGCCTCGGCGAAGCTGAGGTCGGCCGGCTTGGGGACGACGTTGCGGGCCGGGACGATCACCTGGTCGGCGAAGGTGCCCTGGTGCTTCTCGGTGAGCAGGGTGCGCTTCGGGTCGAGGGTGTCGTCGCCCTGCCAGCCGGGCGCGTTGATCACGGAGTGGATGACGACCTCGGAGCCGTCGTCGAGGGTGCCGGCGCCGTCGCAGCCGAGGATCATCGGGAACTGCTCCGGCTTGATCCCGACGCCGCGGAGCGTCCAGAGGTCGTGCATGTTCAGGCTGGCCGCCTTGACGTGCACGCGGACCCAGCCGTCCGGCACGTCGGGTTCGGGTCGCTCGCCGACGACGAGCGAGTCCAGCGGGCTGTCTGCGTTGGGTTCCTGCGCGTACACGGCGAACATGTCCAGCAACGTACCGCCCCTGACACGCGCGGGCAGCAGAGCGCGCGTAGGCTCACACCCGTGTTCAACGGGCTTGCCGACTGGTGGGACGGGGTCGAGCTGTGGCTCGCCCAGGCTTGGTTCCCCGTGCAGTTCGTGCTGGTCATGGTGGTCGTCGTGCCGCTGTGCCTGGCCGCCGCGTGGGTGCTCGACAAGCTCGTCGGGCTGTTCGCCCGCCGCCTGACCCCGGGGCGTGACGACGACCGCACCGACGGGTCGGCATAGGCTCGCGCACCATGTTCAACCGAAGGCGGATCACCGCCGCGCTGATCGGGCTCCTCGTGCTGGTGCTGGGGGGCTGGCTGGTCAAGGACGCCGTCGGCGGCGGATCGTCGTCGCCCACCACCTCGTCGAGCAGTACCGCCGGCTCGTCCTCGAGTGCCCCGGCCAAGGGCAGCGCGGCCGTACCGGGAGCCGACTCCGGACTGCCGCTGAAGGCGCTTTCCACGTTGCCGTCGCAGGCCGCGGACACGTGGCAGCTGATCGAAAAGGGCGGCCCGTTCCCGTACCCGCGCAACGACGGCGTCGTGTTCGAAAACCGCGAGAAGCGCTTGCCCGGCAAGAAGTCCGGCTACTACCACGAGTACACCGTGAAGACCCCGGGCAGCCCCGACCGCGGCGCGCGGCGGCTGATCACCGGGCAGGCGCACGAGCTGTACTACACCGGCGACCACTACTCGTCGTTCGTCGTCGTGGACCCGGCCCGATGAGCGCGTCGGAGGAGGCGAAGGCCGCGGCCGAAGCGGCGTTCGCCAGGGGCGCGTACCCCCACCTGGTGAACTCGCGGCCGACCGTGGACAAGGCCAGCACGCTGAGCGCGTTCGCCGCCGCACTGTCCTTTCCGGACTACTTCGGGCACAACCTCGACGCGCTCTACGACTGCCTGACCGACCTGTCGTGGCTGCCGCCGGGCGAGCACGTGCTGATCTGGCCGGGCTCGGACGCGCTGCGCAAGGCCGAACCCAAGACGTACCTGGCGATCCGCAGCGTGCTGTCGGACGCGCAGCGCGCACTCGGCCCGAGCGGCCGCAGCGCGGGCTCGTGGCGGCTCACGGTCGTCCTGCCGGACGCCTGAGCGGCGTCCCCGCGCGCTTGACCGTGCGGATGACCGGGGCGCTTTCAAGCGTCTGCACGCCGCGGATCCCGGCGACCCGGTCGGTCAGGTAGCGGAAGAGGTCGCGGCCGTCGCGGCAGTTCACCATCGCCGTGAGGTTCGTGGTGCCGGTGGTCGCGACGGCGAACGACGTCTCCGGGTGGCTCGCCAGCGCCTCGCCCGCCGCGGCGAGGTGCGCGGGGGACACGGTGAGCCACAGCCGTGTCTCCGAGCGGAAACCGAGCCGGGCCGGCGTGGTTCAGCTGGACCTCGGCGTGCTGCCCGGCCTCGCGCTGACGGGCATCGGTGTCGGCCTGGCCGGACCCGCGACGGGCGCGGCGATCGCGTCGGCGGCGCCCCCGGGCCGGGCGGGGATGGCGGCCGGGATCCCGACGACGACCCGCCAGTTCGGCCAGACGCTCGGCGTCGCGGTGCTCGGGATCGCTTACCAGGCCGGGGGTTTGCCGCCGGTGTACCTCGTGGCGGCGGCGTGCGGCGCGGTGACGGGCTTGCTCGCGCTGCTGCCGCTGTCGCGCAAGCAGACCCGCGTCCCGGCTTAGACCTGGTCTCAACCTGCCGGTCCTGGTCGTCGATCGTGGGCAGTCGTGGCGAAGGCCCTCGGCCGGGTCCGCTGGGTCGTCGAACGCACCACGCTGGCCTGCACCGTGATCAACGTCCGCCGGCTCATAAAGATCGAGCTCTGCGACCAGGTCTAACGCATCCATTCACTCGTTTGGGATACATCGGTAGCTCTGTGTCGTCGGGTGGGGCCGCCTCTTCAGAGGCGTTCGATGCGGTCGGCCTGCGGGCCCCGGTCGCTCTGACGCACCGCGTACCGGACCCGGTCACCCTTCTGCAGCGGCTCCGACCCCATGATCACGGACGCGTGGGCGAAGAGATCGTCGCCGCCTGCGTCCGGGGTGATGAAGCCGAAGCCGCGGTCGGCGTCGTAGCGAGCGACGACGCCCTCGCCGCCTCGTACGGGCACGTTCCGCGCCGCCGGCCGTGCGGCCGCGGCGGGTGCCGACCGCTGCGGCGCCGTCTGGGGCTCGGCGCCCCGGACCAGGTGCACGTCGCGGGCTTGCGGGCCCTTGTCTCCACTGGCCACCTCGTAGGCGACGCGGTCGCCCTCCGCGAGCCACGTCAGCCCCTCGGCCAGGGCCCGGGCGTGAACGAAGACGTCCCCGGCGCCGGAGTCGGGGTTGATGAAGCCGAAGCCCTTGTCCTCGTCGTACCAGGCCACCGTGCCGTCGGCACCGTCGGTGATACCAGCCGCAGGGGGTGAGCCGGCCCCTGCTCCCAGCGGGATCACGTGCCCGGCCTGCGGGCCGCGCTCGCCTTCGACGATCAGGAAGGCCACCCGCTGCCCCTCGGTGACCACGCCGCCGGTCACGATGGCGGAGCTGTGCACGAAGATGTCGGCGCCGCCGCCGTCCGGCGACGCGAAGCCGTACCCCTTGCCCGGCTCGTACCAGTTGATGGTGCCGAGCAGGCCCACGGCGCTGCCGGTGGCCGCATCGGCGGTGACGCGAACGCGCAGCGCCTGGGGCCCGCGGTCGTTCTCGCCGACCTCGAACACGACGGCCTGACCCTCGCGGAGCATTTTCGCGCCGCCGTCCCCGACGATCTCGGAGGCGTGCACGAACACGTCCGGCGAGCCGTCCTCGGGCGCGAGGAAGCCGAAACCCCGTTCGGCGTCGAACCAACGGACGGTTCCTTGCGGCATCAAAGACTCCAGGTCGAGAGGGCGGGCACTGGCCCCCCAGTCTCCCTGACAGACCTCCGGTCCGTCGGGCCGGGCCGAGTTTCGAGACCTGGTCTCAGTCCTGCGGGACCCAGTTCGGCTTGCGCTTCTGGGCGAAGGCCAGGATGCCCTCCTGGCCTTCCTCGCTCGCGAAGAACTTCGCCGACAGGCCGAGCATCTCCTCGAAGCCTTCCGACGGCGTCGCGAACCGAGGGCGGCTCAGCAGGGCCTTCGTCTCGGCCAGCGCCTTCGGCCCGCCTGCCGCGAGCGCCTTGACGAAGCGGGTCACCTCGGCGTCGAGTTCGCCCGCCGGGACCGCCGCGTTGAGCAGGCCGATTTCCACCGCGCGGCGGGCGTCGAACGTGTCGCCGGTCAGGAACAGTTCGTGGGCCGCGCGCGGGTTCAGGCGGGGGAGGACCGTCAGGGAGATGATCGCCGGGACCACGCCGATGCGGACCTCGGAGAAGGCGAACGTCGCTTCCGGGACCGCCACCGCGATGTCGCACGCCGCCACCATGCCGATGCCGCCGGCGCGCGCCGGGCCGGCCAGGCGGGCGACGACCGGCTTCGGGCTGGTCCACAGCTGCTCGAGGATCTTCGGGAACTCGTTGACGCCCTGGTCGCCGGCGCTGCCGCCGCGGGCTTCCTTGAGGTCCATCCCCGCGCAGAACACCGGGCCGGTGTGGGTCAGCACGATCACGCGGACGGCGTCGTCGGTGGCCGCCTTCGTCAGGGAGCCCGACAGCTCGCGGCGCAGCTGCGCCGACAGCGCGTTGCGGTTGTGCGGGGAGTCCAGGGTGATCGTGGCGGTGCCGCCCACCACGTCGTAGTGCACCAGTTCGTCAGCCATGCCCGTCACCCTTGCACACTCGCCGCGCGACGCCGGTGTTACGCGGGGCACAGCCGGCCGGCGGCCACCCTACGGGCGGAACCCGCAGGGTGGCCGGGGAAACTCAGCCGATGGTCGTCGTGGTGAAGACGGGGCTGGGGTTGGGGAAGCAGGCCGTCGGCGCGGTGACGTCGCCGATGATGCTGCTCGCCACCGCCTTGAAGGTCAGGCCCGGGTCGCTGTAGCTGGTGCCGGACAGCTTCGTTTCGATGGTGCCCGACTGCCCGGCCGTCAGGTGCGCGGTGACCGTGGGCAGTTCGAAGGTGGCGCCGCCCGCGATCGGGCCGGGGAAGCTCAGCGTCGCGACGCCGTTCGCGACCGCGATGGTCGGCGCGGTGCTGCCGAGGCCGGACCCGCCGGCGAGGTCGGCGCCGACGTAGGTGGAGTTCGCGGGGATCGGGAACTTGAGCGCGAACGTGTTGATGTTCTTGACCTTGTTCCCGCTCACATCGCTCGGCACGGTGTTCGGCGCCGGGTCGATGACGACGTCGAAAGCGCCGCCGGGGGCGACCGTGGCGGGCGCGGTGACGTCCGCGTCCTGGTTCAGCGACACCTTCTGTGGGCCGACGATCGGGGCATCGGCCTGGCAGTCGAAGGTGACGGACGTGGCCGCCGACGCCGGGGCGGCGAGGGCGATCGGAAGGGCGGCGGCCGCGGTCAGAGCGGCGAGCCGGGAAAGGTGAAGAGCTTTCATCTGTATCCACCTACCTGCGGTTTCAAGAGGGGAGGGAGAAAGCTGCGCAGCGATTAGATAGTTACCGGCAAGTTAACTAGCGCGTCAAGGATTTACCGTTCCCATGCACTCGGGGTAGCGGTAAATGTGAATAAGACTCGCCTTTTGGCGGTGGTGGAGGCGCCGACCTGCTGTTCTGGTGTACGGACAGTGGGTCAGGTGTCCTAGCTGGAGGTGCAGGGCTGGTGTGCCGTGAGTCCGGCTCGCCGACTGCTCCGTCGTCAGATGCCCGCGGCTTCACGGACCTGGCTTCGCCCAACAACCTTCTAATCTCTAGGTCGCAGGTACGAGTCCTGCCGCACCTCAGCTCCCGGGGCTAGGCGTACTCGCGGAGCAGTCCGGTCAACGCGGACGCGTACCGGCTGATCACCACGTCCGCGACGCGCGGGTCGTCGGCCAGCGGCTTCGCGATGAACGCCTTCGGGTCGGCCTCTAGCGCCAGCCGGGCGATCCGGTCCGGCAGCAGGCCGGGCGCGAGGAACCACGATGCGACGATCAGGTGCCGCACGCCCCGCTCGCGCAACGACGCGGCCGCGGCCGGGATGTCCGGCTGCGTGGCGGACGCGAACGCCTCGCTCACCGGGACGCCCAGCCGCTCCTCCCAGCGCGCGGCCAGGGAAGCCACCACGGCGTTCGCGGAAGCGTTCGACGAGCCCACCGCGCTCAGCAGCACACCCGTGCCACGACGGCGGGACGCGGACGCCAGCCGGTCCAGGGCGACCGCCTCCAGGGCCGCGTCCGCGCCGAGGACGTCCGACACCTGGATGCGGAAACCCGGGCAGTCCGCGACGACCGAAGAAATCAGCGCGGGCAGGTCCACCCGCGCGTGGAACGCGCTGCCCAGCAGCAACGGCACCACGACCGCGGCGCGGTGGCCGGCCGAGTACAACCCCCGCAGCACGTCCGTCACCAGCGGTGCCGAGAGGTCCAAAAAGGACTCGTGCACCGCGACACCCGGGGCCTGCGCGCGCACGACGTCCACGAGCGCCCGCACGGTCGACGCCGAGCGGGGGTCGCGGCTGCCGTGCGCGACGGCGACCAGGGGTGGCGTCACGAGAAGCGCTCGCCCACCAGGCCGGCGGCCAGCGTGTCGCCGTCCTTCGGGTCGATCACCAGGAACGCGCCGGTGCGCGGGCTGACGCCGTAGTCGTCGACGCCCAGCTCTTCGGCCAGCCGCAGCGTGACGCGGCCGATGTCGTTGAGCTCCAGCGACGCCGGGGCGTCCACACTGGACAGCGTCTGCTCGTCGAACCGCGCGTGCAGCTCGTCGACCAGCGCCTGGACCGTGCGGGTGCCGTGCTTGACGAGCACCCGCGCGCCCGGCTTCAGGGGCTTCGACGACAGCCAGCACAGCGTGCCGGTGATCTCGTCGGTGATCCGGGGCGGCGCGTCCGCGGCGGCGATCAGGTCGCCGCGGGAGATGTCGATGTCGTCGGCCAGCAGCAGCGTCACCGAAGTCCCGGCGCCGGCCTCCGCCAGCGGGCCGTCGGCGGTGTCGATGCGCTCGACGCGGCTGCGGATGCCCTGCGGCAGCACGACGATCTCGTCGCCGGGGCGGACGGTGCCCGCGGCGATCTGACCCGCGTAGCCGCGGTAGTCCAGGTACTCCGCCGTGCGCGGGCGGATCACGTACTGCACCGGGAACCGCAGTGCGGAGTCGTGCGGGTCGGGCGCGACCGGCACGTCCTCCAGGTGCTCCAGCAGGCTCGGCCCGCTGTACCACGGAGTCCGCTCCGAGCGCGTCGCGACGTTGTCGCCTTCGAGCGCCGACACGGGGATCGTGAGCACCGAACCCCGCGCGTAGCCCAGCGTTTCGGCGTGCGAAGCGAACTCCTCGGCGATCACCGTGAACGTCGCCTCGTCGTAGTCGACCAGGTCGATCTTGTTCACCGCCAGCACCAGCTGCGGCACGCCCAGCAGGGCCAGCACGGCCGCGTGCCGCCGCGTCTGCTCGATGACGCCCTTGCGCGCGTCGACCAGCAGCACGGCCAGCTGCGCGGTGGACGCGCCGGTCACCGTGTTGCGCGTGTACTGCACGTGCCCCGGCGTGTCGGCCAGCACGAACGACCGCTTGGGCGTGGCGAAGTACCGGTAGGCGACGTCGATGGTGATGCCCTGCTCGCGTTCCGAGCGCAGGCCGTCCACGAGCAAGGACAAGTCCGGAGTGGACAGTCCCTTGTCGACGGACGCGCGGGTGACGGCGTCGAGCTGGTCGGCGAGCACCGACTTCGTGTCGTAGAGCAGCCGGCCGACCAGCGTGGACTTCCCGTCGTCCACGCTCCCGGCGGTGGCCAGGCGAAGCAGCGAGCTCATCAGAAGTACCCCTCACGCTTGCGGTCTTCCATGGCCGCTTCGGACATGCGGTCGTCGGCGCGGGTGGCGCCGCGTTCGGTGAGCCGCGACGCGGACACCTCGGCGATGACGTCTTCGACGGTGGCGGCCTCGGACTCGATCGCGCCGGTGCACGAGCCGTCGCCGACGGTCCGGTACCGCACGGTCAGCTCGCGGACCTCTTCGCCGGGTCGCGGGCCGCCCCACGGGCCCTCGGCCAGCAGCATCCCGTCGCGCAGGTACACCTCGCGCCGGTGCGCGTAGTAGATCGAGGGCAGCTCGACCTTCTCGCGGGCGATGTAGTTCCAGACGTCGGCCTCGGTCCAGTTGGACAGCGGGAAGACGCGCACCTGCTCGCCCGGGCGGTGCCTGCCGTTGTACAGGTTCCACAGCTCGGGACGCTGCCGGCGCGGCTCCCACTGGCCGAAGGCGTTGCGGAGGCTGAAGATCCGCTCCTTCGCCCGGGCGCGCTCCTCGTCGCGGCGCCCGCCGCCGAAGACGGCGTCGAACTTGTTCTCGGCGATGGTGTCCAGCAGCGGCGTGGTCTGCAGCGGGTTGCGCATCCCGTCCGCGCGCTCTTCGAGACGCCCGTCGTCGATCCAGTCCTGGACCTTCGCGACGACCAGGCGCAACCCGTGCCGCTCGACGACGCGGTCGCGGAACTCGATGACCTCGTCGAAGTTGTGCCCGGTGTCCACGTGCAGCAGCGGGAACGGCACCGGCGCCGGCCAGAACGCTTTGATCGCCAGGTGCAGCAGCAGCGTCGAGTCCTTGCCGCCGGAGAACAGGATCACCGGGCGGTCGAACTCGCCCGCCACTTCCCGGAAGATGTGGATGGCCTCGGATTCCAAGGCCGCCAGGTTGTCTTGTGCCGCATCGGTGGCGGGCTCCAAGGTCGTCATGCGTCCCTTCCTCAGCCGTGCAGTCCGCACTCGGTCTTCGACTGGCCCGCCCAGCGGCCGCTGCGCGGGTCGGCGCCCGGCTCGACGCGGGCCGTGCAGGGCGCGCAGCCGATCGAGAGGTAGCCGATCGAAACGAGCGGGTTCTCCAGGATCCCGTGCTCGCGGATGTAGCCGTTGAACTCGTCGTCGGTCCACGCCGCGATCGGGTTGACCTTCACCAGGCCGTTGCGGTCGTCCCAGGTGACGATCGGGGTGTTCGCCCGGGTCGGCGCGTCGACCCGGCGGACGCCGGTGATCCACGCCGAGTAGTTCGAGAGGGTCTTGCGCAGCGGCACGACCTTGCGCAGGTTGCAGCACAGCGTGGCGTCGCGGGCGTGCAGCTTCTCGCCGTACTCCGCGTCCTGCTCGGCCACGCTCTGCTCGGCCTGGGCGTTGACGATCTTCACGTCCGGGTAGACCGTCTGCACGGCGTCGCGCGTGCCGAGGGTTTCCGGGAAGTGGTAGCCGGTCTCGAGGAACAGGATGTCCACATCGGACTTCACCTTCGTGGCGAGGTCGATGAGCACGGCGTCCTGCATGTTGGACGCGACGATGAAGTCGTCGCCGAACGTGTCGACGGTCCAGCGGATCGCTTCGTCGGCGGTGGCGTCGGCGAGCTCCTTGGACGCGCGCTCGGCGAGGGTCTTGTAGTCGGCGGTGGCGGTCATCGGGAAACCTCCGGGAGGGACAGGCCGAGGAACTTGACCGAGAAAACCCGGCGACAGGCAGAACACAGCCAGCCGCCGTTCTCTTCCGGCCGCAGATCCTCGTCCCCGCAATACGGGCAGTAGTACGGCGCCGCTCGTTCGGTCACTGCAGGGCGCTTTCGTCGGCGCGCAGCGCCCACTGCGCGAAGCGTTCGCCGGGTTCGCGCCCGGCCACGTAGTTGCGCACGACGCGCTCGACGTAGCCGGTCAGCTCGCCCGAGGTCACCTTGTGGCCGCGCAGTTTCCGGCCGAACCCGGCGTCGAGGCCGAGGCCGCCGCCCAGGTGCACCTGGAAGCCTTCGACCTGGTTGCCGTCGGCGTCGGTGACGATCTGGCCCTTGAGCCCGATGTCCGCGGTCTGGATCCGCGCACAGGAGTTGGGGCAGCCGTTGAGGTGCACGCTCACCGGCGTGTCGAGGGCCTTGTTGATGTCCGCCAAGGACTTCTCGAGGTCCGCGACGAGCTGCTGCGCGCGTGCCTTCGTCTCGACGATGGCGAGCTTGCAGAACTCCAGCCCGGTGCAGGCCATCACCCCGCGCCGCCACGGCGACGGCTTGGTCTCCAGCCCCAGTTCCGTCAGCTCGGCTTCGAGCGTGGCGACCTGGGCCTCGGGGACGTCGAGCACGACGAGCTTCTGCTGCGGGGTGAGCCGCACGCGGCCGGATCCCGCGCGCTCGGCGGCCTTGGCGACGGCGACCAGCGTGCCGCCCGAGGACCGGCCGGCGATCGGCGCGGCGCCGACGTAGAAGTTGCCGTCGACCTGCGGGTGCACGCCGACGTGGTCGATCGGGTTGGCGGGCTCGACCGGCGCCGGGCCGTCGATCAGCTCGCGCTTGAGGTACTCGTCCTGCAGCACCTGGCGGAACTTCTCGGCGCCCCAATCCTTGACCAGGAACTTGATCCGGGCGCGGGAGCGCAGCCGGCGGTAGCCGTAGTCGCGGAAGATCGAGATGACGCCTTCCCAGACGTCCGGGACCTCGTCCAGCGGCACCCACGCGCCCAGGCGCTGCCCGAGCATCGGGTTGGTGGACAGGCCGCCGCCGACCCAGACGTCGAAGCCGGGACCGTGCTCGGGGTGGTCCACGCCGACGAAGGCGACGTCGTGGATCTCGTGCGCGACGTCGGGCTGGCCGGAGATCGCGGTCTTGAACTTGCGCGGGAGGTTGGCGAACTCGGGCTTGCCGATGTAGCGGCGCTTGATCTCGTCCAGCGCCGGGGTGCCGTCGATGATCTCGTCGGCCGAGATGCCGGCGACCGGCGAGCCGAGCATGACGCGGGGGCTGTCGCCGCACGCCTCCATCGTGGTCATGCCGGCGTTCTCGAGCTTGGCCCAGATCGCCGGGACGTCCTCGACCCGGATCCAGTGGTACTGGATGTTCTGCCGGTCGGTGATGTCGGCGGTGTCGCGCGCGTACTGCTGCGAGATCTCGCCGAGCACGGTGAGCTGGTGGGTGGTCAGCGCGCCGCCGTCGAGCCGGACCCGCAGCATGAAGTAGCGGTCGTCGAGCTCTTCGGGCTCCAGGGTCGCGGTGCGGCCGCCGTCGATCCCCGGCTTGCGCTGGGTGTAGAGGCCGAACCAGCGGAACCGGCCGCGCAGGTCACCCGGGTCGATGGAGTCGAATCCCCGGTGGGCGTAGATGTTCTCGATCCGCGCCCGCACGTTGAGCGGGTGGTCGTCCTTCTTCGACCGCTCGTTCGGGTTCAGCGGCTCCCGGTAACCGAGCGCCCACTGCCCTTCGCCGCGCTTCTGCTTCGCGCGCGCGGGTCGGGCGGGGGTCTGACGCGTGGGCGTGGCCATGACGGCGTCCTCCGATGGGGCTGTCCGGTTTCGTGGCAGGTGGTGGCGACGGGAGTCAGCGAACGGGTGCGCAGAGGGCGCTCGCGACGCGCAGGAGGTCGACGTGGCGGCGGGCCACCAGGAAGACACCGGCATGAGTCACGACCTGAGCGTGCCACGCGTCCACAATGTGGTCCAGGCCTGACCGCATGCTGGGAGAAGGGTCACTCACCTGCGAAAATCGTGTCAACCATGCTGCGTGCGGACTCTTGCGCCGTCCAAACCACTACATGTAGAGTACTTCAAGTACAGTGGTTTGGAGAGAGGAACTGGGGATGCAGGTCAAGGGTTTCGGGGCGGGGTACCTGGTCGACGACGTCGCCGCGACCACCCGCTTCTACGCCGACGTGATCGGGCTGCCGGTCACCGTCGAGCTGGACTGGTTCGCCAGCGTCAACGCGGGCGCGCCGGGGTACGAGATCAGCTTCGTGCAGCGCGGCCACGCGTCCGTGCCGGAGGGGTACCGGGCGGCCGAAACGACCGGGGCGATGTTCGGGCTCGTTGTCGAAGACGCGGCGGCCGAGGCGAAACGCCTGGTGGAGGCGGGTGTCGAGCTGGTCGTGCCGCTCGTCGACGAGGTGTACGGGCAGCGGCACTTCTACGTCGCCGACCCGAACGGGGTGCTGCTCGACGTCATCGAGATGATCCCCGTCGACCCCGAGTGGGCGGCGGCGAACCTCCCGGCTTCGTAGGGGACAATCGGGGGGTGCCCGAGCTGCGTCCCGACCCCGCCACCCCCATCGACCCGGCGTTGCCGGAGAGCGCGCTGAAGGGGCTCGGCAGCAGAGCGTTCGGGGTGTACGTGCACGTCCCGTTCTGCGCGACACGCTGCGGTTACTGCGACTTCAACACCTACACCGCGGGCGAGCTGGAACTGGCCGCGCGCGTGCTGGTCGTGCCGCCGGCCGCCGACACCGTGTTCGTCGGCGGCGGCACCCCGTCGCTGCTCGGCGCCGACGGGCTCGGCTCGGTGCTCGACGCCGTCCGCGACGTCTTCGGGCTCGCGCCGGGCGCCGAGGTGACGACCGAGTCGAACCCGGAGTCGACGTCGCCGGAGTTCTTCGCCGGGATCCGCGAGGCCGGCTACACCCGCGTTTCGCTGGGCATGCAGTCGGCCGCGCCGCACGTGCTGAAGATCCTCGACCGCGTGCACACGCCCGGCCGGCCGGGGCAGGCCGCCGCCGAAGCGCGCGCGGCCGGGTTCGACCACGTGAACCTCGACGTGATCTACGGCACGCCGGGAGAACGCCCGGACGACCTCCTCGCCACCCTCGACGCCGTGCTGGCCGCCGGCGTCGACCACGTTTCGGCGTACGCGCTGATCGTCGAGGAGGGCACCGCGCTCGCCCGCCGCGTCCGCCGCGGCGAGCTGCCGGCCCCGGACGACGACGTGCTGGCCGCGGACTACGAGATGATCGACGCCGCGCTCACGGCGGCGGGGCTGCGCTGGTACGAGGTCTCGAACTGGGCGGCGTCCGACGCGGCCCGCTGCCGCCACAACCTCGGCTACTGGCGTGGCGACGACTGGTGGGGCGCGGGCCCGGGTGCGCACAGCCACGTCGGCGGCGTGCGCTGGTGGAACGTCAAGCACCCGGCCCGGTACGCGGCGCTGCTCGCCGCCGGCGATTCGCCCGCGGGCGGGCGTGAAGTGCTCACCGACGACGACCAGCACCTCGAGCGGATCATGCTCGAACTCCGCGTCGCCGAAGGGCTGCCGCTCGACGTCCTCGACGAGCCCGGGCTCGCCGAAGCCCGTGCGGCCGCGGCCGAAGGCCTGCTGGACCCGTCCGCTTTGGACAGCCGGGGCCGCGCGGTGCTCACCGACCGCGGCCGCCTGCTCGCGGACGGCGTGGTCCGGCGGCTCGCGGGCTGAGCCGGGAATCAATGGCGGGGCCCGGTCGTTGCTTGTATTCAGCAACGACTTTCGAGGAGGCCCCATGGCGCGCGCGATCAGGTTCGACGAGTACGGCGACGTGGAGGTCCTGCGGGTCGAGGACGTGCCGCGGCCGGTGCCGGGCCGGGGACAGGTGCTCGTCGAGGTGCGCGCCGCCGGGATCAACCCCGGCGAGGCCGCCATCCGGCGCGGGTTCCTGCACGAGCGCTTCCCGGCGACGTTCCCCTCCGGCCAGGGCAGCGACTTCGCCGGCGTGGTCGCCGAACTGGGCGAAGATGTCGAGGAGATCGCCGTCGGCGACGAGGTGATCGGGTTCGTCGACACCCGATCGAGCCACGCCGACTTCGTCGTGGCCGAGGCCGTGAACCTGACGCCGAAGCCCGCGGACCTGCCGTGGGAGGTCGCCGGCGCGCTGTTCGTCGCCGGGACGACCGCGTACGCGGCGGTGGGCGCGGTGTGCCCGCGCGAGGGGGAGACCGTCGTCGTTTCGGGTGCGGCGGGTGGCGTGGGTTCGCTCGCGGTCCAGCTGGCGAAGCTGGCCGGCGCCACGGTCATCGGCCTCGCGGGCGAGGCCAACCACGAGTGGCTGCGCGAACTCGGCGTCGTGCCGGTTTCCTACGGCGAAGGCGTCCTCGAGCGGATCAGGGAGGCCGCGCCGGACGGCGTGCACGCGTTCGTCGACACCTTCGGCTCCGGGTACGTGGAACTGGCTCTGCACCTGGGGATCCACCCCGGGCGGATCGACACGATCATCGACTTCGAGGCGGCGGGGAAGTACAACGTCAAGACCGACGGCAACGCGGCCGGCGCGTCGGCCGAGATCCTGCGGGAGCTGAGCCTGTTGCTGGACAAGGGTTTGCTGACCCTGCCGGTGGCCCGCGTCTACCCGCTGGCCGAGGTGCGGGACGCCTACCGCGAGCTGGAACAGCGGCACACGCGCGGCAAGATCGTGCTGCGGCCCTAGTTCTTCGCGGCGAGCACCTTGAGGCCGGCGAGGTAGGTGTCGAGCGCGAACTCGAGGCGTTCGGCGGCGGTCTCGGCGGAGAAGAACTCGCCGATGCGCAGCATGTTCGGGAACGACTCGGGCGGAAGTGACCGCATGTAGGCGACCATCTGCTCGCCGCGTGCGGTCACTTCGGCCGGGTCGATTTCACCCCACGTCCAGCCGCTGGCCTCGTACGCGTATGCCTTGGCGTAGAGGGAAAGCGCGTCGCCGGCGAACGTCGCCTGCTTGAGCTCGAGGCCGCCGGCACGCAGCAGGGCGAGCATCGCCTCGCCCTGGCGCAGCGAACTCGGCGTCACCGGCACGGCGACGTCCCACGCCACGCGCGCGATCCCAGGGTGGGCGACCATCACCCGGATCTGCGCGCGGACGAGGTCCTTGACCTGCTCGTCCCAGCGGGCCGGGTCCGGCTCCGGCAGTGGTACGTCGGCGAGCACGGCGTCGAGCATCAGCTCCGCCAGCTCGTCCTTGTTGGCGACGTGCGCGTAGAGCGACGCCGGCCCGGTCTCGAGTTCCTGCGCGACCCGCCGCATCGTGACCGCGTCGAAGCCCTCCTTCGCCAGGATCTCCAGCGCCGTCTTCACGACGAGCTCCTGGGACAGGACGGGTTTCGCGGCGCGGCGGCGCGGGGTGCTGCGCCACGGCGGCGGGGGAACGGTCACGCGAACACTGTACTTGACGCGAACAGCGTTCGTCAGTAGAACGATGTTCGTCAAACGAACAGCGTTCGTGCAGGGGATCCCATGACCACTGCGGAAGCCGATGTCCGCGCGGTGCTCGGCAAACTCACCCAGGCCTGGAACGACGGGGACGCGACCGCGTACGGCCGGCTCTTCACCGAAGACGCCGACTACGTGACGTTCTTCGGGGCCAACTTCCCCGGGCGCGCCGGAATCGAGCACTCGCATCGCGCGCTCTTCGAAGGCCCGCTCAAGGGCATCAAGCTGACCGGGCGGCCCGGCACGGCGGCGAAGGTGCGGTTCGTCCGCCCGGACGTCGCCGTCGCCGTCGTGGGTGGCGGCTCGTCGCTGACCGGGGCGGACACCGCGGACGAAGGGCGCGAATCGACCGTCACCTTCGTGCTCGTCCGGGACGACGGCGAGTGGCTGATCACGGCGTTCCAGAACACGCGCGTCTCGGATCCGCGCTCGTGAAAGCGCTTGCGGAGGCTTCGGGTGTCGTCGCGCGGCCGCCCGGGGAGGTGTTCGACCGGCTGCGGCGGCTGCTGAACGGGGGCGCGTACCCGATGCGGATGGACGTCGACCGCGAGCGCGGGTTCGTCGCGGTCCAGGGCGGGTGGTGGTACCGCGGCGAATATCGCGTGACACCGGACCCCGTGGGCGCGCGCGTCGAGCACCGCGTCGTCAACGCGGCCGCGTGGGGGCGGTGGGGAGTGCCGCTCGCGAACCGGTTCTTCCTCGGATTTCGGGCGCGGACCGCCGCCGGGTTCGCGCGGTTGCTCGAAGAACTGGGTACACCTGGGTAGGCACGGGCCGGATTCGGCGCGTAGGCTGACTTAGGTAAGCCTTAGTATTGGAGTGGTCGATGGCTGAAGCACCCCGGCGGTCCGGGCGTCCCGCGGTGCGGTTGCGGGTCCTGCGCACCGAGCAGCTGACCCCGCACATGATCCGGATCGTCGCGGGCGGCGAAGGCATCGCCGATTTCACGCCCAACGAGTTCACCGACGCCTACGTCAAGGTGTTGTTCAAGGTCCCGGGCGTCGAGTACCCGGAGCCGTTCGACGTCCAGGAGTGCCGCGCGACGCTCCCGCGGGAGCACTGGCCGCGGATGCGGTCCTACACCGTGCGGGCGTTCGACGCGGAGGCCGGCGAGCTGGCCATCGACTTCGTGCACCACGGCGACGAGGGCATCGCCGGCCCGTGGGCGGCTTCCGCCCAGCCCGGCGACGAGCTGCTGCTGTCCGGTCCCGGTGGCGCCTACGCGCCGGGCACCGAAGCGGACTGGCACCTGCTGGCGGGCGACGAAAGCGCGTTGCCTGCCATCGCGGCGTCCCTCGAAGCGCTCCCGGCCGGCGTCCCGGCGCACGCGGTGATCCTCGTCGAGAACGCGGCCGAGGAGCAGCCGCTGGCCACCAAGGCGGACGCGCAGATCACCTGGCTGCACCGGGCTTCGGGCGGCGACGTCGCCTCGGCGGTGCGTGCGCTGCCGTGGCGCGACGGCGTCGTGCAGGCATTCGTGCACGGCGAAGCGGACTTCGTGCGGGACCTGCGGCGCTACCTGCTCGACGAGCGCGGCGTGCGGCGCGAGCTGCTGTCGATCTCGGGGTACTGGCGCGTCGGCAAGAACGACGAAGCGTGGCGCGAAGAGAAGGCGGCCGAACGGGCGCGCGAGAAGTAACCTCGCGGCATGGCGGAACTCAAGGTGGAAGTCGACCCGGCCGAAGCCGGGTTCGACGCGGACCGGCTGACGCGGCTCGACGCGCACTTCGACCGGTATGTCGAGGACGGGCGGTTACCGGGCTGGCTCGCGGTGGTGAGCAGGCACGGCCGCATCGTGCACGTCGGCCGCGGCGGGCACCGCGACGTCGAAGCGGACCTCCCGGTCGAAACCGACACGCTCTGGCGCATCTTCTCGATGACGAAGCCGATCACCTCGGTGGCGGCGATGATGCTCGTCGAAGAAGGCCTGCTGGAACTGGACGACCCGATCTCGCGCTGGCTGCCGGAGTTCGCGTCGCCGCGCGTGTACGTCAAGGGCTCGGCGCTGGCGCCCTTCACCGAACCGGCGACCGCGCCGATCCGCGTGTGGCACCTGCTGACCCACACGGCGGGCCTGACGTACGGCTTCCACCACGGCCACCCGGTGGACGCGATCTACCGCGCGGCGGGCTTCGAGTGGGGCACCCCGCCCGGTGCGGACCTGGCGGAATGCACCCGGCAGTGGGCCGCGTTGCCGCTGCTGTTCCAGCCGGGGGCGGAGTGGAACTACTCGATCGCGACGGACGTGCTGGGCCGGCTCGTCGAGGTGGTTTCCGGGCTGCCGCTGGACGAGTTCTTTTCGTCGCGCATCTTCACGCCGCTGGGAATGACGGACACGGACTTCGTGGCCACGTCCGTTTCGCGCCTGGCGGCGTTGTACGTACGCGATCCTTCGTCGGGACGCGCGGTGCGCAACGACGCGTTCGGCCGCACCGGCACCTCGCGCCCCGACTGCCTTTCCGGCGGCGGCGGTCTGGTGTCGTCGGCGGGGGACTACTGGCGGTTCACGGAGATGCTGCTCCGCGGCGGCGAACTCGACGGCGTCCGGCTGCTGTCCCCGCGGACGGTTTCCCTGATGGCTTCGAACCACCTGCCGGGACACGTGGACCTGGAGGCGTTCGGGCGTCCGCTGTTCGCGGAGATGCCGTTCGACGGCCACGGGTTCGGGCTGGGGTTCTCGGTGCTCGAGGACCCGGTGAAGGCGCGGACACTGTCGTCGGCGGGCGAATTCGCTTGGGGCGGCGCGGCTTCCACGGCGTTCTGGGTGGACCCGGACGAGGACCTGACGGTGGGGTTCTACACGCAGCTGCTGCCGTCGAGCACGTACCGGCTGCGGCCGCAGCTGCGGCAGCTGGTCTACCAGGCGCTGCTGGACTGAACCGGATCAGCCGCGACCACCTGCGGCCGCCCGGCGGTGAGGTACCTCGCCACCGTGCTCCGCAGGTGGTCGGCGTGCTGGTAGATGTCCTCGACCGCGGTGATCGGCAGCCGCGTCTCGACCTTGTTCTCGTCGAACACGCCGAGGTACTTCTTCGACCGGTTGAACCACAACCGCGCGATCGGCTTGCGGTTGTTGTCGTCCAAGAGGACGCCGAAGTAGGTCTGGGTGTCGCGCGCGGCGACCCGGGCGGCGGGCACCTCGGCGCAGACGATGGCGCGCACGATCCGGTACCCCTCCAGCTCTTCCTCGGTGGTGACCACGCGTTCGGCGTCCTCGCCGGAACCGGCTTCCACGACCGGCTCGGGCTGCGGCTGCTCGGCCGGCGCGGAGACGCTGACGTAGGAGTCGGGCCCGCCGAGCGCGTTCTTGAGACGGTCGTTGACCTGCTCGTTGAGGAACTGGCGGGCCGCCTTGCTCACGAGCGGGCCGAACTGTTCGCGCACCCGCTGGGTGAACGGCCCGTCGTACACCCGGGTGGTCAGGAACTTCACCCAGTCGTCCTCGGGTTCCTTGAACTGCGCCGCGAGGATGCGCTTCAGCTGGCCGATGTACTTCAGCTCGCCGGCCGCGCTGATGACCGAGTCGAGGTCGAAGGATTCCTTCGTGAGCTTGGCGAGTTCGGGCAGCAGGGTGTCGTCGATGTCGGCGAAGTCCAGCACGAGGAACGGCTTGGCGTCCATCCGGTTCGGCGCGTCGAGGTCGGTGTAGAACTCGTACACCTGCCCGTTGGTCAGGATGGCGATCCGCGCGTTCGTGACGGCGAAGTAGCGGAAGAGCTGGGACGCGTGCTCGATGCGGAGCGGGTCGTTGATCTTCTTCGCCTCGACGAGCACCTGCACCTGTCCGTTGTGCACGATCGCGTAGTCGATCTTCTCGCCGCGCTTGGTGCCGACGTCGGCGGTGAACTCGGGGATCACTTCGGCCGGGTTGAACACGTCGTACCCGAGAACGGTGCTGATGAACGGCATCACGAAGGCGTTCTTGGTCGCCTCTTCGGTCTCGATGCCTTCTTTGTGCTTGCGGATCTTCAGGGCCAGGGCTTGCGCGCGCTCCGCGATGTCCATACCGGTGCCGTTCTGTGCGGGTACTGAGCCCTGACTGGATCGGTGGCCCGCTTTCTTCTGTTACAGCATGGGGAACATTCGTCACCGCAACGCCGGCTCCAGGTACGGCGTCACGTTCCGCATCGCCCGCGCCACGTACTCCTCCTTCTCCCCAACAGGCGCCACGTAATGCATCGCGCCCTCCGCCGCCTCCAGCCCGTGCAGCCGCGCGATCACCCACGTCGCCAAGTACGTCGAAGCCAGACACCCGCCTGCCGTCGCCACATTGCCGCGTGCGAAGAACGGCTGGTCCAGGACCTCGACGCCGGCCGCCACCACCCACGGCTTCGTCGTCAGGTCCGTGCACGCCGGGACCCCGCCGAGCAAGCCCAGCTTCGCCAGCACCAGCGTCCCCGAACACTGGGCCGCCAGCAGTTGCCGGGCCGGGTCGAGGGTGCCGAGCACGTCCATGATGGCCGGGTCCTCGACCACCTCGCGGGTGCGCACGCCGCTCCCGATGATCACCGCGTCGGCCGCGCATGCCTCCTCGAGGTCGGTCGTCGCGTCGATCGTCACGCCGTTCATCGACGTCACCCGGGGTGTCGGGCTCGCGATCGACACCCGCGAGCCCGCGCGGTTGAGGACGCCCAGTGCGATCAGGGAGTCGAGTTCGTTGTAGCCGTCGAAGGTCAGGATCGCCGTGTGCATGGCCGCCACGCTAAGACCGGCGATCCAGGACAGTCCAAGAATTGTCCTGCCTACAATCCGGACCGTGCGCGTACCGAAGTACAAAGGCGTCGTCGACACCCTCGCCAAGCAGATCCGGGACGGCCACTGGCCCGCCGGGACGAAGCTGCCCACGCACCGGCGGCTGGCCGCCGACCAGGGCATCGCCGTGGTCACCGCCACCCGCGTGTACGCCGAGCTGGAAGCGATGGGGCTGGTGAGCTGCGAGCAGGGGCGGGGCACCTTCGTCCGCGACGCCGCCATCGGCGAGGCCGCCGAAGAGCGGTCCGTCGCCGCCGACGCGCTCGACCTCAGCTTCAACCACCCCGCCGTGCCCGGGCAGGCCGATCTGCTGCGCCAGGCCCTGCGTGACCTCGCCACCGCCGGCGACCTCGACGCGCTGCTGCGCTACCAGCCGCACCGCGGGCGGGCCCAC
>NZ_JAAGNB010001867.1:0-2725 GCF_010550475.1 Amycolatopsis sp. SID8362 | reverse complement strand
CTGCGTGGCGGTGCGGACGCGCTGGTCGAGCCGGACGAGGCCCGGGGTCAGGTAGCCGCCGCGGCCGAGCACGACGCCGACCTTCGCCCGGTCCGCGGGCAGGCGGTCCGGGCCACCGGCGTCGGCGAGGGCCTGCGCCGCGACCCGCAGCGCGATCAGCTGGTCGGGTTCGGTGGCCGGCACGGACGTCGGCATGATGCCGAACCCGGCGACGTCCACTTCGGCCAGTTCGTCGACGAACCCGCCGCGGCGGCAGTAGACCCGGTCGGCCCGTCGCTCGGCCGGCGCGTAGTGCGCGGCGTCCCACTTCTCCGGCGGCACGTCGGTGATCGCGTCGACGCCGCCGACGAGGTTGCGCCAGTAGGTGGCCAAGTCGGGCGCGCCGGGCAGCAGCACCGACATCCCGACGATCGCCACGCGCATCCCCGTCACCACCCGGAAGCGGTGTGGACGACGGCGGCGGTGCCGGCGCGGCCCCAGGCCAGCTCGCGCAGCAGGCCGAGGGCGCCTTCCTCGGGGTCGATCAGCGCGATGCCGCGGCGGGCGTAGTCGCGCATCAGCTCGGCTGTCACCATGCCGCCGGCGGCCGGGGCCCACGGTCCCCAGTGGACGGTCACCGCCCGCCCGGCGGGCCACCGGCGGCCGAGGGTTTCGAGTGCGTCGTTGGCCGCGGCGTAGTCGGTCTGGCCCCGGTTGCCGAGCGCGGCGGCGATGCTGCCGAACAGGACGACGAACTTGGGCTCGTCAGGCAGGTCGGCGGTCGCTTCGAGGAGGGTTCGCGCGCCGTCCGCTTTGGTGCTGTAGACGCGGGTGAAGGACTCCGCGGTCTTGTCCGCGACGAGCTTGTCCTCGATGACGCCGGCGGCGTAGACGATCCCGTCGAGCCGCCCGTGCTCGGCGTGGATCTCCTTGACCGCGCGGTGGACGGCTTCGGCGTCGAGGATGTCGACGGACTGGTAGCGCACCGGGCTGCCGAGGGCTTCCAGCTCGGCGAGGGTGGTCCGGACCTCGCGCTCGCCGGTGATCCGCCGGACGGCCCGCTCGATCTCGGCGGGGTTCCGCAGGTCGGTCGCGATGAGGGCGGCGCGGAGTTCCTTGGCGTCTTTCGCTTGCGGGTACTCGTCTTCCGCGGCCAGGGCCGTCCGGCCGAGCAGCTCGATCCGGCACCGCGCGGTGGCCGCGAGCGTCCTGGCGAAGCGGGCGGTAATGCCCTTGGCACCGCCGACGAGCAGGACGACCGACTCGCGGTCCAGCCCGATGGCGGCGGCTTCGGCCACGCCGTCCCCGGCCGGGCCGGCTCCGTTGGTGGCGAGGGGGCCGAGGTCTTGTTCGGTGGGCTGGATGCCGTGCCGGGTGGTCCCACGCCGGATGACGACCGGCTCGCGGTCCGGTGTGGACAGTTCGGCGACGAGCCCGGCGGCATCCGCACCTTCGACGACCCGGGTGAGCGTCTCCGGGTACTCGCGCGCGACGCTGCGGTGGAACCCGCGGAGCCCTTCGGCCGGTCCGGCGCTGAGCAGCCACCGGGGGTGCGCCGCGAGGGCGTCCTGGTAGCGCGGGAAGGCGGTGGGCAGGACGGGGTCGAGGAACAGGTAGCCGTCGAAGCCGGGGCGCACCTCTTCGGCGGTCTCGGCCTCGGCGCCGTGGGTCTCGAGTTCTCCCCGGACGTCCTCGGCGAACGTGCCGGAGCCGAGGACCAGGAACCGGCGGCCCGCGATGTCGGGGGTGCCGGCCGGGGCGAGTTCGACCTCGGTCAGGACGTACCGCTTCGGCGCGATGACCACGGGCTCGGGCTCGGCGGCCACCGGCCGCGGTTCGTCGTGGCTCGTGCCCAGCAGTTCGGCGATCCCCGCCGCGGTGCGAGCCTTGGCCAGCTCCTCGACGTCACCGGTGCCGAGCCGGACGGTCAGCTCCCCGGCGATCTCGGCCCGCTTGATGGAGTCGACGCTCAGGTCCGCTTCGAGATCGAGGTCCGGCTCGATCATGTCGACCGGGTAGCCGGTCCGCTCGCCGATCACCGCGACCACGGTCTCCAGCACCGACGTCCCGGCCTCGGGCTGCTGCGGAGTCCCGACCAGGTCGGCGATCGCCGCCGCCGTGCGGGCCTTGGCGAACTCCTCGACGTCACCGCCGGTCAGCCCCAGCCGCGCGGCCAGCTCGCCCGCGATCTCCGCCCGCTTGATCGAGTCCACGCTCAAGTCCGCTTCGAGATCGAGGTCCGGCTCGATCATCTCCACCGGGTACCCGGTCCGCTCCCCGATCACCGCCACCACAGTCTCCAGCACCGAGCGCCCCAATGTGGCCTTCGGTGCGTCAGACGCACCCAAGGCGGCCTTCGGTGCGTCTGACGCAACCAAGGCCACCTTGGGGCGCTCGGGGACCACGACGGTCGGGGCTTCGCTGCTGCCGAGGAAGCCGAGCAGGACGTCGCGCTGGGCGGCGATCATCTCGCGGCTCGTGCGGAGGAAGTCGGCGACCATCGCTTCCGAAGTCGGCTGTTCCGCAGGGGAAGATCCCAGGGAGATCTGCTCGGCCGGGCGTAGTGCGCCCGCCGGGATCGTGCCGTCCGCGGTGCGGAGCAGGTGGCCGTCGACCGTCCACCCCGGACGCTTCGGCCGCGGGGACGTGCCCGCGTCGACGGCGTCGCGGCCGCGGAACAGCCAGCCCGTCTCGACCGGCACGCCGGACACCGCCAGCCGCGCCAGTGCGCCGAGGAAGCCCGGCA
>NZ_JAAGNB010001809.1:0-343 GCF_010550475.1 Amycolatopsis sp. SID8362 | reverse complement strand
GCGTCCGGGTCGCCGAAGCCGAGGCAACGCAGCCGTCGAACGTGCGACGGCGGGACGAGCTCGGCCATCGGCGGACCTCCTGAGCGCGGGGTGGGGCGATCTTCAGAAATAACGCACCGGACCGGTGAAAAGCAATACTCGTGCTAGAGTACGAAACCGTGGAACACCTCGCGATCATGCCCCCGACCAGCACTTTTATCATCTGGATCGCAACCGCGGAATACATTTCCCGCACGCAAGTGACAATTCGACCGTGAAATACCTGGAGCCCGCGTGGAACTGACTGGACGGGTCGTCGTGCTGACCGGCGCGGCCCACGGGATCGGGGCCGCCATGGCCCGCC
>NZ_JAAGNB010001707.1:0-392 GCF_010550475.1 Amycolatopsis sp. SID8362 | reverse complement strand
GCGAGGAGGACACCGAGCACCGCGACAAGTACGCGGCGGGCTACGACCTGCTCGACGACCTCCCGCCCGCCTACCCGCCGGTGTTCGGCGAATGACCGGCTTCCACGCCGACCCGGCCGCCCTCGACGTCCTCGCGCGGCAGCTGTCCGACACGTCCGCGGAGTACGCGGCGGCGGTACCGGACCTCGACGTGGGCGACCTCGGACCGCCCGCCGTCTCGAGTGCGCTCGCCGCGCTCGCCGGCGAGTGGGCGGGCCAGATCTGGGGCGTGCACGAGGATTTCGCCGCTTCGGCGGAGAGCGTCCGGGCCGCGGCGAAGGCCTACCGCACCACCGACGCGGCCGCGGCCGACGACCTGGGGCGAGCCGATGGCTGACTTCCGCGGCCTCGGG
>NZ_JAAGNB010001650.1:0-393 GCF_010550475.1 Amycolatopsis sp. SID8362 | reverse complement strand
ACCGCGGCGAGCACCGGCAGCGGGCCGATCACGAACCTGAACTCCGCGGGAATCGAACCCAGCCGGACGAACACCCCGTGCAGCAGCAGGCTCAGCCCGACACCCGGGAGCGCGCCGAGCACCGCCGCGACCGTGGCCACGAGCGCCGTCTCGATGCCGATCAGCCGGTAGATGTGCCCCGGGCCGGCCGCGATCGCCCGCAGGAGGGCGAACTCGCGGCGGCGCTGCTGGTTGGCCAGGCCGAGGGTGCTGGCCACCACCAGCAGGACGATCACCAGCATCGTGCCGCCGAAGGAGCCGGCGACGAGCGTCAGGAACGACCGTGCCGCGCCGACGTCGAGGAACTCGGCGCCGGCCCGGTCGTCGCCGGTGGCCGTCGCGACGCCCGGCACG
>NZ_JAAGNB010001600.1:0-3184 GCF_010550475.1 Amycolatopsis sp. SID8362 | reverse complement strand
CGGTCGGCCCCGGAAACCGCGGGGCTCGCGTCGACCTGCCGGGCCGCCGTCGAACTTCCGCCGCTGCGCGAGCGCGCGGCCGAACTCCCCGCGCTGGTCAAGGAAATCGCCGCGAAGCTCCGGCCCGGCTGCCGGCTGCGGTTCACCTCCAGCGCGGTCGCCGCACTGGCCGCGCAGCCGTGGCCGGCGAACCTGCGCGAGCTGGAAACGGTGCTGCGGCAGGTGATCGGGCACCGCACGACCGGCGACGTCGTCCTCGCCGACCTGCCGCCGCAGTACCGGGCGGTGCCGAAGACGACGAACCTGGGCGGCCGCGAACGGGCCGAGCGCGCCGCGATCGTCGAAGCCCTGCGCGGCACCGACGGCAACAAGGTGCAGGCGGCCCGCCGGCTCGGCGTCAGCCGCACGACGCTCTACAGCCGGATGCGCGCGCTCGGCGTGCCCGGCTGAAACTGTCCAGAAACTGGGCAGGGAACGCGCCTCATCGGGGCGACCATGACTCACGTCACACCGACGTGAGGAGAGCTCCCGATGACGGCAGTCGCCGAAACCCCGTTGCTGGCACCGGTCCGCGAGTTCGTCGCGGGCACGAAGAACCTGCTGATCGACGGGCGGTGGGTCCCCGCCGCCTCCGGCCGGACGTTCGACACCCACAACCCGGCCACCGGCGAGCGGATCACCGAAGTGGCCTGGGGCGGCCCGGAAGACGTCGACCGCGCGGTGGCCGCGGCCCGCCGGGCGTTCGAAACCGGGCCGTGGGCCACGATGCGCCCCAACGAGCGCGAACGGCTGCTGTGGCGCGTCGGCGACCTGCTCACCGAACGCGCGGAACTGTTCGGGCAGCTGGAATCCCTCGACAACGGCAAGTCCGCGACCATCGCGCAGGTCGTCGACACCGCGTGGGCGGCCGACGTCTTCCGCTACTACGCCGGCTGGGCCACCAAGATCGAGGGCAGCACGATCAGCGTGTCGATGCCGTTCGCCCCGCCCGGCAGCGAATTCCACGCCTACACGCTGCGCGAGCCGGTCGGCGTGTGCGCGCAGATCATCCCGTGGAACTTCCCGCTGCTGATGGCCGCGTGGAAGATCGCGCCGGCGCTCGCCGCGGGCAACACCGTGATCCTCAAGCCCGCCGAGCAGACCCCGCTCACCGCGCTGCTGCTCGGGGAACTGTTCGAGGAAGCCGGTTTCCCGCCCGGCGTGGTCAACATCGTCACCGGCTTCGGCGACGCGGGCGCGGCGCTGGCCGCCCACGACGGCGTCGACAAGGTCGCGTTCACCGGCTCCACCGAGGTCGGCAAGAAGGTGGTCGAAGCGGCCAAGGGCAACCTGAAGAAGGTTTCCCTGGAACTGGGCGGCAAGAGCCCGAACGTGGTGTTCGCCGACGCCGATTTCGCCACCGCCGTCCCGGGTTCGCTCAACGCCTGGCTGTTCAACCACGGCCAGTGCTGCGTCGCGGGCACGCGGCTGTACGTCGAGGACCGGATCTTCGACGAGTTCACCCAAGCCGTCGCCGACGCGGCGAGCCAGGTGAAGATCGGCCCTGGCCTCGACCCGGCCACCCAGCTCGGCCCGCTCGTGTCGCAGGAGCAGTTCGACCGCGTCACCGGCTACCTGGCCCAGGGCCTCGCCGACGGCGCCCGCGCGCTGACCGGCGGGAAGCGCTGGGGCGACGAGGGGTACTTCGTCGAGCCGACCGTGCTCGTCGACGTCCAGCCGCAGTTCAGCGTGGTGCGGGAGGAGATCTTCGGGCCGGTCGTCGCCGCGCTGCCGTTCAACGCCGAGCGCGGGTTCGCGCCCGCGGCGAATGACAGCGAATACGGCCTGGCCGCCGGGATCTGGACGCGCGACCTCTCGAAGGCGCACCGCGCGGCCAAGCAGCTCAAGGCCGGTTCGGTGTGGATCAACCAGTACAACGGCTTCGACACCGCGCTGCCCTTCGGCGGCTACAAGCAGTCCGGTTGGGGCCGGGAGCTGGGCGCCGCCGCGCTCGACCTCTACACCCAGACCAAGGCCGTCAACGTCGCCCTCTGAAAGGAAAGCGCATGAAGACCAAGGCAGCCGTCCTGCTCGAAGCGGGCAAGCCCTTCGAGATCATGGAGCTCGACCTCGACGGGCCCGGCCCCGGTGAGGTGCTCATCAAGTACACCGCCGCCGGGCTGTGCCACTCGGACCTGCACCTGACCGACGGCGACCTGCCGCCGCGGTTCCCGATCGTCGGCGGGCACGAGGGTTCCGGCGTCATCGAGGACGTCGGCCCGGGCGTCACGAAGGTCAAGCCGGGCGACCACGTCGTGTGCAGCTTCATCCCGAACTGCGGCACCTGCCGCTACTGCGCCACCGGCCGGCAGAACCTGTGCGACATGGGCGCGACGATCCTGGACGGCCACATGCCGGACGGCTCGTTCCGCTTCCACGGCGGCGGGCAGGACTTCGGGGCGATGTGCATGCTCGGCACGTTCTCCGAGCGCGCCACGATTTCCCAGCACTCGGTGGTGAAGGTGGACGACTGGCTGCCGCTGGAAACCGCCGTGCTGGTGGGCTGCGGCGTCCCCAGCGGCTGGGGGAGCGCGACCTACGCGGGTGACGTCCGGGCGGGCGACATCACCGTGGTGTTCGGCATCGGCGGCCTCGGCATCAACGCCGTGCAGGGCGCGGTCCACTCGGGCGCGAAGTACGTCGTGGTGGTGGACCCGCTGGAGTTCAAGCGCGAAACGGCGCTGAAGTTCGGTGCCACGCACGCGTTCGCGGACCCGGCGGAGGCGGCGGCGAAGGTGACCGAGCTGTCCTGGGGCCAGGGCGCGGACCAGGCGATCATCACGGTCGGCACGGTCGACGCCCCGGTCGTCTCGGCGGCGTTCGACATGATCGGCAAGGGCGGCACGGTGGTCGTCACCGGCCTGGCCAACCCGGAAAAGCTGACGGTGCAGGTGTCCGGCGCGATGCTCACGCTGATGGAGAAGACGATCAAGGGCTCGCTGTTCGGGTCGTCGAACCCGCAGTACGACATCGTCCGCCTGCTGCGGCTCTACGACGCGGGCCAGCTCAAGCTGGACGAACTGGTGACCACGCGGTACAGCCTCGAGGAGGTCAACCAGGGGTACGACGACCTGCGCGAAGGCCGGAACATCCGCGGGGTCCTCGTCCACGCGAGCTGACGTCAGCCGAAGACGAGCGCGACGAA
>NZ_JAAGNB010001411.1:0-267 GCF_010550475.1 Amycolatopsis sp. SID8362 | reverse complement strand
CTCGAGGTACGACGACCACAGCTCCCCCAGCCCGCCGACCGGGAGCAGCTTGCCGCCGAAGAGGTCGAGGCCCAGCCGGGCGCGGTTGACGACCAGCCCGAGCGCGGTCATCACGACGAGCAGCACGACCGGCGGCGCGAAGATCGTGGCCGCGAGCACCCGCCGCCGGTTCACCTCGACGAAGACGAGTTCGGGCTCGGCCTCTTCGGCCGGTCCGCCGGCAGCCGGTTCGGCGGAGACCGGTTCCGGCGCCGGGGTTTCCGGCAG
>NZ_JAAGNB010001360.1:0-5501 GCF_010550475.1 Amycolatopsis sp. SID8362 | reverse complement strand
CGAGGCCGGGCCACTCGACCGGCAGGCCGGCGGCGAAGAGGCGGGCGAGCGCGGTGCGGAAGGTGCGGGGTTCGTCGTGGTCGCGGCGCAGCAGCGGCACGACCGCGGCGTCGTCGCTCGCGGCGAGCCCGGCGAGGACGGCGTCCGGGCCGACTTCGACGAACTTGTCGACGTGCCACGCCCGCAGCGCGCGCAGGGCGTCGGCGAAGCGGACCGTGTCACGGACCTGCCGCACCCAGTACGCCGGGTCGGTGACGCTTCCGTTCGCCACCACCGGAATCGCGGGCTCGTGGTAGGTCACCCCGGCCGCGACTTCGCCGAACTCGGCGAGCATCGGGTCCATTGCGGACGAATGGAAGGCGTGCGAGACCGAAAGCCGTTTGGCGTCATCGAAGTGCGCCGCGACGGCCGTGACGGCGTCCTCGGGGCCGGAGATCACGACCGACCGCGGGCCGTTGACTGCGGCGAGGTCGACGCCGTCGGTGAGCAGGGGCCGGACTTCGGCTTCGGTGGCCCGCAAGGCGACCATCGCCCCGCCGGGCGGCAGGGCCTGCATCAGCCGGCCGCGGGCGGTGACCAGCCGGGCCGCGTCGGCCAGGGAGAACACCCCGGCGACGTGCGCGGCCGCGAGTTCGCCGATCGAGTGCCCGGCGACGTAGTCCGGGCGGACGCCCCGCACGGTCAACGTGTGGAACAGCGCGACCTCGACGGCGAACAGCGCGGCCTGGGCGTACTCGGTCCGGTCGAGCGCGGCGGCATCGTCACCCCACATGACGTCGCGGACCGCCGGGTCGAGTTCGGCGAGCACGGCGTCGAGCGCGGCGGCGAAATCCGGGTCGGCGACCAGTTCGCGGCCCATGCCGAGGCGCTGGGAACCCTGGCCGGAGAACAGGAACGCGGTCCGGCCCGGCGCGGGCGTGCCGGTGACGACGTCCGAGTGCTCGCTGCCCTCCGCGAACGCAGTCAGCGCGTCGTGACCGAAGACGACGGCTCGTTCGTCGAAGCGGGCGCGACCGTGGATCAGGGTCCATGCGACGTCGCGCGGATCGTGCTGTCCGATGTGGACGCTGAGGTGCTTTGCCTGGCTGCGCACAGCTTCCGGGCTCCTGGCGCTGATCAGCCACGGCACCTCGGGCGCCGCGGGCCGCTCGGGCGCCGGGCGTGGGGCGGGCTGTTCCAGGATGACGTGGGCGTTCGTGCCGCTGATGCCGAAGGACGACACACCCGCCCGGCGGGGGCGGTTCGTGTCGGGCCACGGCGTTTCGGCGGTGGCCAGCTCGACCGCGCCCGCGGTCCAGTCGACGTGCCCCGACGGTTCGGTGACGTGCAGGGTCCGCGGCACGACGCCGTGCCGCATCGCCTGGACGACCTTGATGATCCCGGCGACGCCGGACGCGGCCTGCGTGTGCCCGATGTTGGACTTCACCGAACCGAGCAGGAGCGGTGTCGAGCGGTCCTGCCCGTAGGTCGCGAGGAGGGCCTGAGCTTCGATCGGGTCGCCCAGGGTGGTGCCGGTGCCGTGCGCTTCCACGACGTCGACGTCCGAAGTGGATAGACCGGCGCCGGCGAGCGCGGCGCGGATGACGCGTTGCTGTGACGGGCCGTTGGGCGCGGTGAGGCCGTTGGACGCACCGTCCTGGTTGACCGCCGAACCGCGCACCACGGCGAGGATCTCGTGGCCGTGGCGTTCGGCGTCGGACAGCCGTTCCAGCACGAGCATGCCGACGCCTTCCGACCAGCCGACGCCGTTCGCGCTGTCGGAGAACGGCTTGCAACGTCCGTCGGTGGCGAGCCCGCGCTGGCGGGAGAACTCGACGAACGCGGCCGGGGTCGACATGACCGTGACGCCGCCGGCGAGGGCGAGGTCGCAGTCGCCGGACCGCAGGGCCTGCGCGGCCCAGTGCAACGCCACCAGCGACGACGAACACGCCGTGTCCACGGTGACCGCGGGGCCTTCGAGCCCGAGGGTGTAGGCGACCCGGCCGGACGCGACGCTGCCCGCGCTGCCGCTGGTCTTGTAGCCCTCGGCGTCTTCGCCGCCGTCGAGCAGGCGGCTGTAGTCGCCGTACATCACGCCGGCGAACACGCCGGTGGCGCTGCCCCGCAGCGACGACGGGTCGACGCCCGCGCTTTCCACCGCGGCCCAGGAGGTTTCGAGCAGCAGGCGCTGCTGGACGTCGGTCGCGACGGCCTCGCGCGGGCTCATCCCGAAGAACCCGGCGTCGAAGTCGGCGGCGTCGTGCAGGAACCCGCCGTGGCGCGTGTAGGACGTACCGGGGTGGGCCGGGTCCGGGTCGTAGAGCGCGGCGAGGTCCCAGCCGCGGTTCGCCGGGAAACCGGTGATGGCGTCGCCGCCGGTTTCGACCAGCCGCCAGAGGTCCTCGGGCGAGGCGACGCCGCCCGGGTAGCGGCAGGCCATGCCGACGATGACGATCGGGTCGCCGTCGACGGCCTTCGCGACGGGGGCCTGCTCGGCCGGTGCGTCGCCGGTGAGGTGGTCGGCGAGCGCGCCGACGGTCGGGTAGTCGAAGACGAGTGTCGCGGGCAGCCGCAGGCCGGTCGCGGCGGTGAGCCGGTTGCGCAGTTCGACGGCCGTGAGCGAGTCGAAGCCGAGTTCGGCGAACGACTTGGCGGCGGTGATCCGCTCGGTGCCCCGGTGCCCGAGGACGTGCGCGACCTCGTTCGCGACGACGACCCCGGCCTCGGCGCGGTCGCGCGGCTGCCGTTCCAGTGTGGCCGTTGCCCGGCGAACCAGCGCGCGCACCAAGCCGCGCAAGGGGTACGGGAGGTCGTCGCGGCGGCGCAGGGCGGCCTTGTCGAGCCGGACGGGCAGGACCACGGGCGCGCCGGCGGCGAGGGCGGCGTCGAAGAGCGCGGTGCCCTGCTCGACGGTGAGCGGCGGATAGCCCGCGCGGGTGAACCGGTCGAGGCCGGTGCCGCCGAGGTCGGCGGTCATGCCGGACGTCGGGACCCACGGACCCCACGCGAGGCTGACGGTGTGCGGGCGGCGGCGGGCGAGCGCGTCGAGGAACGCGTTGGCGGCGGCGTAGTTGCCCTGGCCGGGGAGACCGAGGGTGCCGGAGACGGACGAGAAGAGGACGAGGGTCGTGTCGTCAGCGACGAGTTCGTGCAGGTACCAGGCAGCGTCGGCCTTGGGCCGGTGCACGGCCGCGAGGCGTTCCGGGGTGAGGTCGGCGAGGAGGACGTCGTCGAGCACCCCGGCCGCGTGGACGACGGCGTCGATCTCGTGGCCCCGGAGCAGTTCTTCGAGGGCTCCGCGGTCGGTGACATCGCAGGCCACGACCGTGACGTCGGCGCCTGCTTCGGTCAGTTCGCCGACCAGCTCGGCCGCACCAGGGCTGTCACCCCCGCGACGGCTGACGAGCAGCAGGCGCCGGGTCCCCTTCGCGACGAGGTGGCGGGCGATGACCGCGCCGAGCCCGCCGGTCCCGCCCGTGATGAGGACGGTCCCGTCCGGATCCCAGGCCGCACTTTCACGTGAAAGTGCGGGGCCCAGGTCGGCACTTTCACGTGAAAGTGCCGGGGTCAGGCGGGCGGCGAGGAGGGTGTTGTCGCGGAGGGCGAGCTGGGGTTCGTCGCTGGCGAGGGCGGCGAGGAGGAGGTCGGGGGACGCGGGCTCGGCCAGGTCGACCAGGCCGAAGCGGCCCGGGTGCTCGGACTGGGCCGCGCGGATCAGGCCCCACACGGCGGCGGCGGGCAGGTCCGTGCCGTCGGTCGCGCCGCGGGTCAGGAACACCAGCTTGCCCGTTTCGGACTCCGCGACCCAGCGTTGGGCCAGCTCCAGCGCCCGGCGGGTCAGGTCGTGCGCCGACGCCGCGACGTCCGCGCCGCCGGTCAGGCACGTCGCCACCAGCGGCACGCCGGTGAGGTCGTCGGTGGTGGGCAGTGTGAGGCCGAACGGGTTTTCGCCCCAGAGGACCGCGGGGGACGCGGCTGGGGCGGGCACCGGGGTCCAGTCCAGGGTGAACAGGGCGTCGGTGCGCTGGGCGACCGGGCGGTGTTCGCGCAGGTCGAGGGCGTCGATCGTGGCCACCGGGGTGCCGTCCGGGGCGGTCAGGGACAGGGCGTCCGCGCGGATGTGGACCCGGAGGGCGACCGCGCCCGACGCGTGCAGGCACACCCCGCGCCACGAGAACGGGAGTGCGCGGGACGGCGTGCCGGGGCGCAGCGTCAGGGCGTGCAAGGCCGCGTCGAGGAGGGCCGGGTGGAGGCCGAACTCCGCCGCCTCGGCGTGGTGCTCGTCGTCGAGCGCGACTTCGGCGAACACCTCGTCGCCACGGCGCCACGCCGCGTGCAGGCCGCGGAACCGGGGGCCGTACTCGAAGCCGTCCGCCGTGAAGTCCGCGTAGAAGTCCTGCAGCGCGACCGGGAGCGCGTCCGCGGGCGGCCAAGCGCCGGAAACGGCGGCGGGAGCGGGTGAAGCCGCGCTCAGTGTGCCGGTGGCGTGTTCGGTCCAGGGGTCCTCTTCGGACTGTCGTGAGTGGATGGCGACGGCGCGGGTGCCGTTCTCCCCCGGCTCTCCGACGCGCACCTGCACCCGCGCGGGCAGCACCAGGGGGACGGCCATGGTCAGCTCGTCGAGCCGCGGGCAGCCGCACTCGTCGCCGGCGCGGATGGCCAGCTCGGCCAGCGCCGTGCCCGGCAGGAGCGTCGTGCCCGCCACGACGTGCTCGGCCAGCCACGGCTGTGCGGCCACCGACAGCCTGCCGGTCAGGACCAGCTCGTCCGATCCGGCCAGCGAGACGACGTCGTCGAGCAGCGGGTGCGCCATCGTGCCCGCCACGCGGGCGGGCCGTGGCGAGGGCCAGAACCGTTCGCGCTGGAAGGGGTACGTCGGCAGGTCGACCGGCCGGCCGCCGATCGGCCAGCCGACGTCGGCACCGGCCACGAACAGCCGGGCCACGGCCTCGACGAACGCGACTTCTTCGCCACGGTCGCGGCGCAGCAGTGGTACCGCGAGCGCGTCCGGGACCAGCGCGGACAGCACGCCGTCCGGGCCGGCTTCGACGAACCGCGTCACCCCGGACGCGGTCAGCGTCGTGACGGCGTCGGCGAACCGGACCGCCTCCCGCGCGTGCCGCACCCAGTAATCCACTGTGGTCGGATCCGCACCCGATTCCACAGTGGACACGAACGGGATCCGCGGCGGAGCGAAGGTGATTCCACTGAGGACTTCGGCGAACTCCGCGAGCATCGGTTCCATCGACGGCGAGTGGAACGCGTGCGACACCGCCAGCCGCCGCGTCTTCTCGAACCGCGAGGCGACCGCGTCGACCGCCTCCGCCGTGCCGGACAGGACGATCGACCGCGGCCCGTTGACGGCGGCGAGCGCGACGTCCGGACCGAGCAGCGGGCGGACATCGTCCTCGCTCGCCACCACCGCGACCATCGCGCCGCCGTCGGGCAGCGCCTGCATCAGCGCGCCGCGGGCAGCGACCAGGCGGCACGCGTCGGCCAGGGAGAACACCCCGGCGGCGTGC
>NZ_JAAGNB010001312.1:0-220 GCF_010550475.1 Amycolatopsis sp. SID8362 | reverse complement strand
GGCGCGGCGGTGACGCTCTGGGCGATCCGCAGGGCCACCACGCGGGCGTCCGGGACCCCGCGCACGCGCGTGGTCAGGACGTGGTCGGCGTCGGCGAGCCAGGTGATCAGCGCGGCCGTCCCGGTGTCGCCGGTGACCATGGCGACGCGGCCGCGCACCAGCACCTGGTCGCGGATCGACGCGATCCGCAGCTCGGTCTGCGACCACTCGGGATCGGCGG
>NZ_JAAGNB010001259.1:0-225 GCF_010550475.1 Amycolatopsis sp. SID8362 | reverse complement strand
CGCGGCCGCGCGGATCAGGTCGTGGGCGTAGTCCAGCCGGTCCGGTTAGAGCAGCTCGCCGTCGCGCAACGCCTGCACGGCGTGCCGCGCCGGCCCGGGCCGCGTGCCGGCGAGCGCGGCGATCGTCTCCAGCGTTTCCCCGCCCAGCACGGCGATCGCGCGCGCGATCGCCAGCGCGTCCGGGGACAGCCGGTCCAGCAGCGGGCGGACCACGGCTTCCCGGCC
>NZ_JAAGNB010001204.1:0-263 GCF_010550475.1 Amycolatopsis sp. SID8362 | reverse complement strand
GCCGTTTCGCCAGCGGCGCGGCGGAAGTGCCGTAGCGGGCGCGCCTGCCGAGCAGGGCGCGCCAGGTTTCCGGTTCGTGGTGGGCGACGGTGACGTCCGGGGCGTAGCGGATCCGGTGCCCGGCCGCGTGCAGCCGCCAGACCAGGTCGACGTCCTCGCCGACGCGCAGCGCGGGATCGAAGGCACCGACGTCGCCGATCGCGCTCCGGCGCACGACGAGCGCGGCGGTCGGCACGTACGACGTCCGGCTACCGGGCGCGACC
>NZ_JAAGNB010001103.1:0-205 GCF_010550475.1 Amycolatopsis sp. SID8362 | reverse complement strand
CCTCGACGTCGACGGCCTCCACGACCGGTTCGCCGCCCAGGGCTTCGCCTACGGCCCGGCGTTCCGCGGGCTGCGCGCGGCCTGGCAGCTCGGCGAGGAAATCTACGCCGAGGTCGCGCTCCCGGCGGACCTCGCGCCCGAGGCCGCCCGGTTCGGGCTGCACCCCGCGCTGCTCGACTCGGCCCTGCAGGCCGCGGCCCTCGGC
>NZ_JAAGNB010000954.1:0-788 GCF_010550475.1 Amycolatopsis sp. SID8362 | reverse complement strand
TCCGGTGGTAGGCGCCGGCGCGGACGCTCCCCCACGGGTCGAGCGGGGTCACCGGCGCGTCGGAGCCGAAGGCGAGCAGGACGCCCTCGGCGGCCAGCGCCGCGAAGGGGTTGAGCCCGGCGGCGCGGTCGGTGCCGAGGCGCTCGGCGTACATGCCCTCCGGGCCGCCCCAGAGCGCGTCGAACAGCGGCTGCACCGAGGCGACGGCGCCCCAGCCGGCCAGCAGCTTCGCCTGCTCGGCGGTGACCATTTCGACGTGCTCGAGGCGGTGGTGGCGGGCGGCGAGCGCGCGCTGCCCGACCTCCTTCTCGGCGAGCCGGAAGCCTTCGACGACTTCGGCCACGGCGGCGTCGCCGATGACGTGGAAGCCCGCCTGCAGCCCGGCTTCGGTACAGGCGGCCAGGTGTTCACCGATCCGGTGGGCGTCGAGGTACAGCGTCCCGGAGCCGTCGTGGTCGGCGTAGGGGGCGCTCAGCGCGGCGGTGTGGGAGCCGAGGGCACCGTCGACGAACAGGTCGCCGGCGAGGCCGCGGGCGCCGAGTGCCTTGGCGGTTTCGACGGCGCCGAGCTCGCCCCAGTAGCCGACGACCTCGGGGGTGCCCGGGCCGGCGAGGGCGAGGAGGGCGGCGAGGTCGTCGCGGCCGGAGATGTCGGGACCGGCGCACTCGTGGACGCTGACGATGCCCTGCCCGGCGGCCTCGGCGAGGAAAGCCCGCTGGGCGCGTTCGCGTTGTTCGGGGGTGATGCCGGCGCGCACGGCCGCGCGGACGGCGTGGTGGGCGGCGCGG
>NZ_JAAGNB010000732.1:0-6178 GCF_010550475.1 Amycolatopsis sp. SID8362 | reverse complement strand
GTGCGCCGGACCCACCACGACCCGGCCACGGAGTCGCCGTGGCCGAGCACGAGCGCGTGCCGGTAGCGGGCGATCAGCAGGGCGACGTCGCGCCCGCGCGCGTCGCGGCGGGGCTGGCGCGCGAAGTCGGGGCCGATCCACCATCGGGCGAGGGTGGGGTGGCCACGGCTGCAGACGGTGATCACGTCGTCGTACGTGGCGAGCGCGTCGAGGTGCAGGTCGAGCTGTTCCTGCAGCGCCGCGATCTCGAGCCTGATGTAGACGTTGGCCGGGTCGAGGCTGACGGCCCGGTAGTACTCGGCCAGTGCTTCGTCGTAGCGGCGATAGGTGATGAAGTGGTTGGCGCGCTGGTAGGCGTCGAAGAGCTCGTACGGGATCTTCGCGTCCCGCCAGGCGGCCCAGTGGATGTTCGTGCGGACGTACGCGCTGCGCGGGATGACCAGCGCGGCCACGGCGTTCGCCGCGCGGTGCAGCACGCGCGCCCAGTTCTCGTCCTCGATGACGAGCGGGCTGGCGGCGAAGCGCGGCACGCGGACCAGTTCCAGGATGAGCTGGTAGCGGCCGGTCGTGTTGCCCGGCCGGATGGTGCCGCTGACGGTGAACGCGGCGGGCGGCTGCGCGAGCCGGATCAGCTTGGTGGCCGCCTTCCACCAGCCGTCGGCGGAATCGCCGGCGTGCTCGACGATCTGGATGAAGTCGTACGAGCTGCCGACGCCGGGCACCGGGGTCGGCGTGTAGAGGCGGGAATCGTTGAGGAACCGCTTGAAGGTGGCGGTCAGTTCGACGGCGGAGTCGATCTCGCGGTCGTGGCTGCCTTCGGGCCGTTCGTCGGCGAACAGCCGGATGTCGATCTGGTTGGCCCGGTAGGCGGCGGCTTCGAGCCGCGCTTTGCCGACGAAGTACAGCGTCAGCACGACGGACACGAGGACGACGGAGGTCTGCAGGACCGTCCAGGTGATGACGCTAGCGACCTTCGGGTCCCGGACGAACGTCCAGTTCTGGAAGAACGGCAGGTACGGCACGACGGCGAACCCCGCGGCGACGAGCCCCGCCACCCCGGCCGCCAGCCACCACCTGATCCGGTGCGTCTCGGGCAGCTCGGCCTCGTCGAAGCCACCGTGCCGTCGCGCGGACACCATGGATCACCCCCTCGTGTCAGGTTACTCGCGGAGGGGGTGCGTTTCGTTACCGCCCGTGATCTGCGAGTTCGCGATGACCGGGCTGGCGCGGTGACCGGGAACGCACCCAAGCGAACCCGCCACACTGGCCTCCCAGCCCCCCAGCAGCACCGACCACAACAACCCCGGCAGCCAACTCACCAGCCGGAACGGCCAACACACCGACCGGAACGGCCAACTCACCCACCCGCCGGCGAGTTGGCCGTTCCGGTGCGCGAGTTGGCCGCTGCGAGCCGGCCGTTCCCGCTGACCACGGAGATCGACACGAGACCGTTCGGCAGGCCTCACCACCCAGGACCCCGACCCGTGAACCTTCGTGGTCACCGGGCTAGATGGCTCGCCTAGTGCATCTGCACTATGCTGAAGGCTCACGGTTGAGCCGTCAGCCGCTACCGGACGCTCCGCGCCGCGCGCCGGCAGGCTGCCTTTCGCGGCACCCGTCCCGAACGTCCGGTTCGCCCCGCTGCCCGAGGAAAGGGTGTACCGCGATGGTTCCGCAGCCCCGCTCGGCCGACCACGAGCTCATCGCCGCCGGCGGCCACATGTCGTTGCACCTGCGCCACCCCGGCGCACGCACGGTGCTCGTCGCCGTCTCCGGAGAAGTCGACCTCAGCACCGCGCGCCGGCTGGACGAAGTCCTCCAGTCGCGCATCCACGACCGGGTCGAGGAGGTCGTCATCGACCTCTCCGCCGTCACGTTCTTCTCCGTCGCCGGGCTGAACTCGCTGCTGCGGGCCCAGCTGCTCGCCGACGCGACCGGCGCGCACCTGAGCGTCGACGCCGGGCGGTCGCGCGCGGTGCGCCGGCTGTTCACGCTGCTCCCGGCGGACTTCGACACCGTCGCGGCGAACGTCCGGCCGTGACCGCTCAGTCCGGCCGCTGACCGCCCAGCCGCCGGACGGCTTCGACGATCACCCGGTTGGGCACGCCCTTGACCAGGTATTCGGTGACGCCGGCCGCCTCGAGCCCGGCGATCGAGGCCCGGTCCGCGTAGGCCGAAAACGCCAGGATCGCGGTTTCCGGGCTGCACCGGGCGATCTCCCGCGCCGCCCGCGCACCGCCGCCGCCGGGCATCCGGACGTCGAGGACGGCGACCGCGGGGCGGTGCCGCTCCGCGAGCCGGATGGCCTCGTCGGCGTCACCCGCGACCGCCACCACGGCGATGTCGGGTTCGTCGTCGAGGACCTCCTTCAGGACGTCGCGGATCATCACGTCGTCGTCGGAGATCAGCACCCGCAGCTCGGTCATGACTCGAGTCCCCCCACGTCGGGCAGCGTCGGCAGCCAGCACTCCACGGTCGTGCCCGCGCCGGGCTCACTGGTCACCGAGAGCCAGCCGTGCGCCGCTTCGGCCCGCTCGTGCATTTCGACCAGCCCGAAGTGGCCCGATCCGGCTTCGCCGCCGGCCATCCCGACTCCGTCGTCGATGATCCGCACCCGCAGTCCGTTGTCCACTGTGGACAGGACGACGTCGATCCTGGTGGCTTGGGCGTGCTTGTGGACGTTGCTGAGCGCCTCCTGGCAGATCCGGTAGGCGGTGGTCGCCGCCTCCGGGGACGGCTCGGCGGTGAGCTCGTCGCGCACCGAGTGCGCCAATTCCCAGCGGCCCGCGACGTCGTCGACGTAGGCGGTGACCGCTTCCACGAGACCGTGGCGGTCCAGCTCGGGGGGCCGCAGCCGGGAGACCAGGCCGCGCAACCGGGCGATGGCGGCCTGCACGGACTCGTCCAGGCCCTCCACCGCGGCCGCCGCCGGTTCCGGCAGCCGGGACGCGAGCAGCTGCAGGCGCATGCCGACGGCGACCATGGACTGGATCGACTCGTCGTGCACGTCCCAGGCGATCCGGCGCCGCTCCACCTCCTGGGCCTCCACGAGGTGCCCGACCAGCCGGCCGCGGTCGCGCACGGCCTGCTCGGCGGTGCGGCGCTCGGTCATGTCGCGGGTGACCTTGCCGAAGCCCCGCAGCCGGCCCCGCTCGTCCAGCAGGGCCGTGATCACGACATTCGCCCAGAACCGGGTGCCGTCCTTGCGGACCCGCCACCCCTCGTCCTCCAGCCGCCCCTCCGCGGCCGCCGCCGCCAGGTGCTGGTCCGGCTTCCCCTCGGCCACCTCGTCGGCGGGGTAGAACACCGAAAAGTGCTGCCCGACGATCTCCTCCTCGGCGTACCCCTTGATCCGCGCGGCCCCGGCGTTCCAGCTCGAAACCCGGCCCTGGGGGTCCAGCACGAAGATCGCGTAGTCGACCACGTTCTGCACCAGCAGGCGGAACCGTTCTTCACTTTCCCGCAGGGCGACTTCGGCCGCCCTGCGGTCCGTCTCGTCGCGGGTGACCTTCCCGAAGCCCTTCAACCGACCCCGATCGTCGTACAGCGCCGTGATCACGACGTTCGCCCAGAACCGGGTGCCGTCCTTGCGGACCCGCCACCCCTCGTCCTCCAGCCGCCCTTCGGCGGCGGCCACCTCGAGTTCCCGGTCCGGTTTCCCCGCCGCGACGTCTTCCGCCGGGTAGAACACCGAAAAGTGCTGCCCGATGATCTCCTCCGCGGAGTAGCCCTTGATCCGGGTGGCCCCGGCGTTCCAGCTGGAAATCCGCCCCCGCGTGTCCAGCATGAAGATCGCGTAGTCGAGCACCCCCTGCACCAGCAGGCGGAACGGGTCGTCGTCCATGGGGCAACTCTGCCGGATCGCCGCGAGCCTGGCATGACGCGTTCCCGGTCGTTCACCCGGCGAGTTCGGCCGAAGCCGCCGGCAGTGAGCACCACACGACCTTCCCGCGGCCGTGGCGCGCGCTCCCCCACGCGGACGAGAGCCGCTCGACGAGGGCGAGGCCCCAGCCGCCGTCCGCACCGGCGGGCCGCCGCACCGGGGGCGCCGGGTCGTCGTCGAAGACCTCGATGCGGAGCTGCCCGCCGGCCACGGCCAGCCGCAGGAGCGGGCGGCCGCCGCCGTGGCGCAGCGCGTTGGTCACCAGCTCGGTGACGAGCAGCTGAGCGTCGTCGACGACGGTGCCGCTCGCCCACGCGAGCAGCGTCAGCCGGGTGAACCGGCGCACCAGGGCCAGTCCGCCCGCCGAACCCGTCAGTGCGCACTCCGCCGTGAGCGGGGCATGGACGTCCACGGCATCAAGAGTCGCCGACCGCCCGGCGCCGCGCGAGATGCAAACCGCTCCCCTCCGGCTGGTGCAGCTGCATCAGCTGATGAGGCCCTCCCGGCGGGCCACGGCGACGGCTTCGAGCTTCGAGCGCGCGCCGAGCTTCTCCAGCACGCGCTGGACGTGGTTGCGGGTGGTGTTGCGCGACACGCCGAGCCGCAGGGAGATCTCGTCGGTGGTCGCGCCTTCGCCCAGCAGGTCGAGGGTTTCGCGCTCACGCGCGGTCAGCCCCCGGCCCACCGCGGGACCGCGGCCGGTCAGCTGGTCGAAGACGCCGGGCAGCAGTTCCGGCTCGAAGACCACGCCGCCGGCGGCCACGTCCCGGACGGCGGACTCCAGCACGCCCAGCTGCGAGGACTTGAACAGCAGCCCGGCGCCGCCCGCCTTGGCCACCTGCGCGGCGATCGCCGGCGTCGCCTCGCCGGTCAGCACCAGCACCCGCGCGCCACCGGCCGCGAGGTCCGCGATAGCGCCCAGCGCGTCGCCGTCGGAGAGCCGCCGGTCCAGCAGCACGACGTCCGGCTGGTGCTCGCGGACGTCGGCGAGGGCTTCGGCCCGGGAGCGGGCGCGGCCGACCACGGTGATCCCGTCGGCGCGGTCGAGGGCCTGCTGCAGCGCCTCCGCCACCATGTCGTGGTCCTCCACGAGCAGGACGCGGACGGGGTGCGGCTCATCGGTGGTCACGGGCTTCCTTCGGGGTGCGGATCGCGGCCCGTCCATCCTAGGTGCCCGGCGCGCTCCCGTCCCCGTTCACCAGGCCGTGGAGCTCGCCTCCGGGCCGGTGACCGGCAGCCGGTCGACCAGGTCCTCGTGGTGGCCGGGCCGCCGGAACACCGGCGGCGTGAACGCGGCGGCGGGTGGCCCGGTGAACCGCAGCGCGTCGAGGAACCCGGCGACCGCGCACGGGGGCGGGACGACTTCGCTGCCCCCGAGGTAGCCGAGGACCGTGGCCGCGCCGCCGCCGGCGGGTTCGACCTCCGCCGACCAGCCGTGCACCTCGTCCCAGATCAGGGCCAGGTCGTGCGCGGGCAGGTCCGGGAGGGTGCGGTCGAGCGCGACGTACCCGGAGCTGGGCACGTCGAGGTCGAGCGAACACGACTCGAACCCGACGCCGACCTCGCCGGCGACCCGGGCGACGTAGGCCCGCAATCCCCGGGCGAAGTGGTATTCGATGTCCTTGCCGAAGCCGATGAGCGTGTTCATGGTGCCGCCTCCGGGCGCGGGATACCCGGTCGGGTGAACGAACACACCTTTGTGGTCATTCTTCGATGGCACCGCCCACGGACCGCAAGTGCGCGCGGAACGTCAGGCCGGGGTCCGCTTCCCGCGCGGCGAGGAACTCCGCGAAGCGCACTTGTTCCCGCAGCGGCTCGCCGCCCCGGATCCGGTCGGCCTGGCGGCGTTCGGTGTCGCGGATCCCCTCGGCGAGCGAGAACAGCTCGCCCGCGCGGGCGAGCGGGACGAAGAGCACGCCGTCGTCGTCACCCAGGACGAGGTCCGACGGTCCGACCCGCCAGCCGCCGACGATCGCTTCGGCCAGCCCGCCGTCGACGCGGGGGCCGAGGGTGAGCGGGCCGGTCGGGAGGGAACCGAGGCTGAACACGGGGAGCCCGATGGCCCGGATGTCGGCGGTGTCGCGGTGCAGGCCCCAGATCAGGACACCGGAAAGCCCGGCGGCGCGTGCCTCGAGCACCACGAGGTCCCCGACGCAGGCTTCGTCGAGGCGGCCGCCGTTGTCGACGACCAGCACCCCGCCGTCGGCCGCGGTCTCGAAGGCTTCCAGGAAGACGTCGACGCTGCCGACGTGCCGGGCCGGGACGGCCGGGCCGAACAGGCGCCCACCGGGGACC
>NZ_JAAGNB010000673.1:0-236 GCF_010550475.1 Amycolatopsis sp. SID8362 | reverse complement strand
CGTCCGGGGCGTGCTGGCACTGCCTGACCCACCGGCTGTGGGGCCACCGGCACGCCGAAGCGTGCGTGCAGGAGGAACTGGGCCACGCCGGGCCGGCGCGCCGCCCGATGCCGGCGTTGCCGCCGCTGACCTCGGCCGCGGCGCACCTCGTCGCGCTGGAGGCGGCCAAGTGGGTGGCCGGGTACCGCTACCACGGCCAGCAGTGCGTCTGGACGCTCGACACGCTGGACCTGCAG
>NZ_JAAGNB010000622.1:0-237 GCF_010550475.1 Amycolatopsis sp. SID8362 | reverse complement strand
CCGAGGTCGCCGGGCAGCCGCTCGCCGAAGTGCGCACCATCCTGGACGACGCGGCCGCGGGGCTGCTCGGCGAGCTCGAAGCCGGCACGGCGACGTTCCGCCACCAGCTCCTGCGGGACGCCGTGTACGACGCCGTCCCGCCGGCCGAGCGGGCGGCCCTGCACGCCGAGGCGGCCGCCGTCCTGGTGCGGCACGCGGAACGCGGCCGGGACGTCGGCCCGGCGCAGGTCGCCCACC
>NZ_JAAGNB010000486.1:0-238 GCF_010550475.1 Amycolatopsis sp. SID8362 | reverse complement strand
TGAACTGACCCGCGCGGCTTCACTGGCTTCCCAGGCGGTCTCGGAGTCCGCGGGCCGGCCGGCGGTCGTGGCCGAAATCCAGCACGACCTGGTCCGCTTCGGCGTCCCGGAATTCTCGTCGGAGCTGGACGGCCCGCTGGTGTCGTTGTACGCGGCCCACGCGCGGGCGCTGTCCACAGGAGACGCGGCGGCCCTGGACGCGGTCGCGACGGCGTTCGCCGACCTCGGCGCGCGCCTG
>NZ_JAAGNB010000383.1:0-214 GCF_010550475.1 Amycolatopsis sp. SID8362 | reverse complement strand
CCGTCGTCGAGGACGCCGGCGGTGTGCACCACCGCGTCGAGATCCTCGGGGAGAACCTCGGCCAAGGCGTCGCGGTCGGCGGCGTCGCAAGCCACGATCGAGACCTCGCAGCCAAACGCGGTCAGCTCGCTTTCCAGCTCCGCGGCACCGGGCGCGGCCGGTCCGCGGCGGCTGAGCAGCACCAGCCGCTCGGCACCACCGGCGGCCAGCCGCC
>NZ_JAAGNB010000283.1:0-743 GCF_010550475.1 Amycolatopsis sp. SID8362 | reverse complement strand
GTTCGCGGCCCCGCGTGTGCAGCCGGGCGACCGCGGCCGCGAACGTCAGGGGTTCCGGCCGCTCGGGCCGCAGGGTCGCGACGGCGACGGCCTCCTCCGGCACGAGCGCCGCCAGCCTGCCGCCCGGCCCGACCTCGACGTACGTCGTGACGCCCGCCTCGTGCAGGGTGGCGACGCCGTCGGCGAACCGGACCGTGGCGAGCACGTGCGTGATCCAGTAGTCCGGGTCAGCGAACTCGTCGCCGATCGGCTTCCCGGTCACCGTCGAGACGACCGGGATCGACGGCGTGCCGAAGGTGAGCCCGGCGAGCGCGGCCCGGAACTCCGCGGTCATCGGCGCCATCAGCGGCGAGTGGAACGCGTGGCTGGTGGCGAGTTCGCTGGTCTTGCGGCCCTTCTCCGCCCACGCGGCGGCAACGGCCGTGACGGCTTCGGCCGGGCCGGAGAGCACCACCGCGCCGGGCCCGTTGACGGCGCCGATCGCGACGTCGTCGGGCAGCGTCGGGGCGATTTCGCCCTCGCCCGCCTCGACCGCGATCATCACGCCGCCCGCGGGCAGGGCCTGCATCAGCCGGCCGCGGGCGGTGACCAGCGTGGCCGCGTCGGCCAGCGAGAGGACGCCGGCGACGTGCGCGGCCGCGATCTCGCCGATCGAGTGCCCGAGCAGGAAGTCCGGCCGCACGCCCCAGGCTTCGAGGAGCCGGAAGAGCGAGACCTCGACGGCGAACAGCGCGGGCTGGGTG
>NZ_JAAGNB010000228.1:0-1202 GCF_010550475.1 Amycolatopsis sp. SID8362 | reverse complement strand
CCGCGGACCTCGCCGACGTCGGCCACTCGCTGGCCACCGGACGCTCGGCGTTCGACCACCGCGCGGTGGTGCTCGCCGACGACGCCGAGGACGCGCGGCGGCTGCTGACCGCCCTCGCCGACGGCGAGCCGTCGGCCTCGGTCGTCGAGGGGACCGCCGGGCACGGCCGGACGGCGTTCTTGTTCGCCGGTCAGGGTGCTCAGCGGCTGGGTATGGGTCGTGAGCTGTATGGCGCGTATCCGGTGTTCGCGGAGGCGCTGGACGCGGTGCTGGACGGGCTTGCGGGTTCGGTGCGCGAGGTGTTGTTCGGTGCGGATGCGGATGTGCTTGACCGGACGGAGTTCGCGCAGCCGGCGTTGTTCGCGGTCGAGGTGGCGTTGTTCCGGCTTCTGGAGTCCTGGGGTGTGCGGCCGGACTTCCTTGCGGGGCACTCGATCGGTGAGATCGCCGCCGCGCACGTGGCGGGGGTCTTGTCGCTGGCTGATGCGTGCACGTTGGTCGAGGCGCGTGGGCGGTTGATGCAGGCGCTCCCGTCGGGCGGGGTGATGGTGTCGGTGCGGGCAGCCGAGGCCGACGTCACGCCGTTGCTGGTCGACGGTGTGGCCATTGCCGCGGTGAACGGGCCGGAGTCGGTCGTGCTGTCCGGCGAGGAGGACGCTGTCCTGGCGCTGGCGGAAAAGTTCGAGAAGGCCAAGCGGCTCAAGGTTTCCCACGCGTTCCATTCGCCGCTGATGGACCCGATGCTCGACGAGTTCCGCGCGGTGGTTGAAGGTCTGGAGTTCGCCGAGCCGCGGATCCCGGTCGTCTCCACCGTCACCGGCGCGCTCACGGGCGAGTTTTCGTCGCCGGAGTACTGGGTGAACCACGTCCGCGCGGCGGTCCGCTTCGGCGACGCCGTCACCGCGCTGGCCGCCGCCGGCGTCACCACCTTCGCCGAGCTGGGGCCCGACGGGGTCGCCTCCGCGCTGGCCGAGGAGAACCTCGGCGGCCACCCGGCCGTGCTGGTACCGCTGCTGCGCCGCGACCGGGACGAACGGACCGCGGTCCTCACCGCGCTCGCCCGGCTGCACGTCGCCGGCGTTCCGGCCGGCTGGGCGGGGTTCTTCACCGGCGCCCGCCGTGTCGACTTGCCGACCTACCCCTTCGAGCACCAGCGGTTCTGGCCCGAGAAGGCCGAAAGCCCCGTCGCCGGCGCGGAGACC
>NZ_JAAGNB010000050.1:0-297 GCF_010550475.1 Amycolatopsis sp. SID8362 | reverse complement strand
GGCCGCCTGGAGGCGCGTGCGGACGGGACGTTCGGCCACGCGGAGCTGTCCCGGCCCCCGGCGGAGCTGACCGCGGGCGAGGCGACCGTGGCGCGGCTGGCGGCGGACGGGCGGACCAACACCGAGATCGCCGGTGAGCTGAGCATCAGCCGCCGGGCCGTCGAGAAGCACCTGACGAGCCTGTACCGCAAGCTGAAGATCGACGGCCGCGCCCAGCTGCCATCGGTGCTGGGCGCACGCTGACGGCGACGTCGCGGCGGACCGGCACAGTCACCCACCCCCAACTGCCACCGGTGC
>NZ_JAAGNB010001866.1:0-346 GCF_010550475.1 Amycolatopsis sp. SID8362 | reverse complement strand
GTGCCGACTTCGACGTGGCCGCGGCCGCGGCGCTGTGCGGCACCGGCGACGTCGAGCGGCTGCTGGAGGACCTGCTCGACGCGCACCTGCTGCGTCAGCCCGCACCCGGCCGCTACGGCTTCCACGACCTGATCGCCGAGCACGCCCGCGAGGCCGGCGACCCGGCCGAGACCGCGGCGGCGCTCGACCGGCTCCTGGACCACTACCGCGACGGCGAGTTCTCCTTCACGGCCGAGCGCGCCAACCTCGTCGCCGTCACGGCGCTCGCGGGGTACGACGAGCACGTCTGGCGCATCGCCGACCGCGCGGTGGCGGCGTTGCGCGAGCGGGGGCACCGTGACGAGCT
>NZ_JAAGNB010001808.1:0-1913 GCF_010550475.1 Amycolatopsis sp. SID8362 | reverse complement strand
GCGGGGGAGTGCTCGCTCGCGCTGGCCGGCGGCGTCAACGTGATGGCCACGCCCGGCTCGCTGCTGGAGTTCAGCCGCCAGGGCGGCCTCGCGCCGGACGGGCGCTGCAAGGCGTTCTCCGACGCCGCCGACGGCACCGGCTGGGCCGAAGGCGTCGGCGTCCTCGTGCTGGAGCGGCTGTCCGACGCGCAGCGCCAGGGCCACCGCGTGCTGGCCGTCGTGCGCGGCACGGCGGTCAACTCCGACGGCGCGTCCAACGGGTTCACCGCCCCGAACGGCCCGTCGCAGCAGCGCGTCATCCGCCGCGCGCTGTCGGTCAGCGGCCTGGCCCCCGGGGACGTCGACGTCGTCGAGGCGCACGGCACCGGGACGCCGCTGGGCGACCCGATCGAAGCGCAGGCCCTGCTGGCCACCTACGGCCAGGACCGGGAGATCCCGCTGCTGCTGGGTTCGGTCAAGTCGAACATCGGGCACACCCAGGCCGCGGCCGGGGTCGCCGGGATCATCAAGACGGTCATGGCGATCCGCCACGGCGTCGTGCCCGCGACCCTCCACGCGGACGCGCCGTCGTCCCATGTGGACTGGTCGGCGGGTGCGGTCGAGCTGGCCCGCACGGCTTCCCCGTGGCCGGAGACCGGCCGGGTCCGGCGCGCCGGGATCTCGTCCTTCGGGGTCAGCGGCACCAACGCCCACACCATCATCGAGCAGGCCCCGGCCGCCGAGCCGGCACCGGCCGCCCCCGGGACGCCGGTCGTGCCGTGGCTGCTGTCTGGCCGCACCGCCGCGGCGCTGCGCGAGCAGGCCGTCCGGTTCCTGGCCCACGAGGACGAAGACGCCACGGCGGCCGACTTCGCGCGGGCACTGGCGACCACCCGGTCGGCCTTCGAGCACCGCCTCGCCGTCACCGGACGGGACACCGCCACCCTGCGGCGCGAGCTCGGGTCCTGGGTGGACGACGGGGTCGCGGCGGGCGCGGCCGACGGCGAAACCGATGCCGCGCCCGCCCTCGCCGTGCTCTTCACCGGCCAGGGCGCGCAACGCGCCGGAATGGGCCGCGAGCTGTACGAGCGCTACCCGGTGTTCGCCGCCGCGCTGGACGAGGTGCTCGCACAGCTCGACGTCGAGCTGCCCGGCCCGCTGCGGGACGTCCTGTTCGGCGCGGACGACGGGCGCCTGGCCGAAACCGGCTGGGCCCAGTGCGCCCTCTTCGCCGTCGAGGTGGCGCTCTACCGCCTGATCGAGTCCTGGGGCGTGCGCCCGGACCACGTCGCCGGGCACTCGGTCGGCGAGATCGCCGCCGCGCACGTCGCCGGAGTCTTCTCGCTGGCCGACGCCTGCCGTCTGGTGGCCGCCCGCGGCCGGCTGATGCAGGCGCTGCCCGCCGGCGGCGCCATGGTCTCCCTGCGCGCCCGCGAGGACGACATCCGGCCGCTGCTGACCGACGGCGTGTCGATCGCCGCCGTCAACGGTCCCGAATCCGTCGTGGTTTCCGGCGACGAGGACGCCGTGCTGGCGATCGCCGCCCGGTTCGGGACGGCCAAGCGGCTGACCGTGTCGCACGCGTTCCACTCGCCGCTGATGGCGCCGATGCTCGCCGAGTTCGCCCGAATCGTGCGCGGCCTGGACTTCGGCACGCCGGAGCTGTCGTTCGTCTCCACCGTGACCGGCGGGATCGTCACCGCCGACGAACTGCGCTCACCGGACTACTGGGTGCGCCACGTCAGCGCCACCGTGCGCTTCGGCGCGGCGGTCGAAACCCTGCGCGACGCGGGTGTGCGCGCGTTCTTCGAGGCCGGCCCCGACGCCGTGCTGACCGCGCTGGCCGAGGACTCCGCCGGCCCGGCCGCGGTGCTCGTCCCGGCGCAGCGCCGGGACCGAGGGGAAGAGGAGGCGCTCGTCGCCGCGCTCGCGCG
>NZ_JAAGNB010001706.1:0-429 GCF_010550475.1 Amycolatopsis sp. SID8362 | reverse complement strand
CTCGACCAGGCCCCGGACCGCGACCGGACGCTCACCGAGCCGGAGCTGGACGAGCTGCTCACCGCGATCGGCGACTTCGCCGACCTCAAGTGCCCGTTCGCCATCGGCCATTCCCGCGGCGTGGCCGACCTCGCCGCCGAAGCGGCCCGGCGCGCGGGACTGTCCGAAGCGGACACCCGGCTCGTCCGGCGGGCTGGGCTCGTGCACGACCTCGGACGGCTGGGCGTGCCCAACAGCGTCTGGGAAAAACCCGGCCCGCTCACCGAAGCCGAACGCGAGCGGGTCCGGCTGCACCCCTACCTGACCGGCCGGATCCTGCGCCGCGTAAAGGGTTTGGCGGACGTCGCCGCCGTCGCCGCGGCGCACCACGAGCGGCTCGACGGCTCCGGCTACCCGCTCGGCGCGGGCGGCGCCGCGCTGACGCCGTGC
>NZ_JAAGNB010001649.1:0-402 GCF_010550475.1 Amycolatopsis sp. SID8362 | reverse complement strand
GCGCACGGTGGCGGCCAGCCCGCGGTTCTGCCACACCATCGCCGTCCGCCCGAGGTGGCCGGTCGCGGCGAACCCGCGTTCGGCGTGGCGCAGGTCGTCTTCGGCACCCCGCCAGTCGCCGAGCCGGGCCAGCACGATGCTGCGGTTGGTGCGGATCGTCGCCTCGATCAGGTCGTCGCCGCCCGCGGCCCGGAGCGTCTCGAGGGCGTCCGCGAACCCCGCCGCGGCGTCGCCGAACCGGGTGATTTCGGTGAGCACGACGGCCCGCTGCATGCGCAGCCGCGCCGCCGCCGGCCCGGTCAGCTCGGGCATCGCGCGGTCGAGTTCGCGCAGGGCTTCGGCGGTGCGCCCGGTCAGCGTCAGGACGTAGCCGAGCACCCCGCGCGTCTGCGCTGCCCGCTC
>NZ_JAAGNB010001410.1:0-403 GCF_010550475.1 Amycolatopsis sp. SID8362 | reverse complement strand
CGCCGAGCAGGCCGCCCGGGAGGAAGCGCCGGCCGCGCGTTCGGCGGCGCTGACCGCGGCGTACGAGCACTACCGGGCACGGCTGGCCGCGGTGAACGCCCGGCTGCGCCCCCACGCGTACTCCGCGCTGAAAGACCGGGAAGAGCCGAGCGGGGAATTCGCCGACATCGACGCCTGCGTCCGCTGGATGGACGAAGAAACCGACAACCTCATCGCCGCGGCGCGCTCCGCCGCCGATTCGCCCGAATTCGCGTCGTACGCCCTGGACATCACCGAGCGCCTCTACTCGTACCTGTGGAAGCAGGACGCCCGGGCCGACCTGGTCGAGGTGGGCCGCATCGCGACCGCGGCCGCCGGGCACGTCGGCACCGACCAGGCGACGGAGCGGGCGACCGGCATCCGC
>NZ_JAAGNB010001311.1:0-227 GCF_010550475.1 Amycolatopsis sp. SID8362 | reverse complement strand
CCCGGGCAGGGCGCGGGCCGGGTGGACGCGGCCCGCGCGGTCACCCAGCGGGTCACCGCGACCACCGGGAGCCTCGGCTACGGCTTCTTCGCCTGGCCGCACACCACGCCGTCGACGAAGACCGTGACCTACCGCAACGACGGCGACGCGCCGGTCACCCTCACGCTCACCAGTTCCGACGCGCTCGTCACGCCGTCCGCCGCGACCGTCGTCGTCCCCGCGCACGG
>NZ_JAAGNB010001258.1:0-235 GCF_010550475.1 Amycolatopsis sp. SID8362 | reverse complement strand
ACGGCGGCCGTCGGCCATCAACCCGGTCGAGGCGCTGACCGAGGCCGCGGTGGAACGGCGTGAGCTCGGCCGCGGCCGGCTGATCACCGGCTGGGCACTGGTGCTCGCCGGGTTCGGCGGCGCGCTGGTGCCGCTGTTCCTGCGCGGGGACGTGGCGACCGCGATCTCGACGATGGCGACGCTCGTGGTGGTGATCGGGCTGGCCGTGGTCGGCCCGCAGGTGACCGGCCTGGTG
>NZ_JAAGNB010001203.1:0-867 GCF_010550475.1 Amycolatopsis sp. SID8362 | reverse complement strand
TCTGGCTGGCCGACGACGACGGCCGCCCGGCCGACGAGAACGTGCTCGCGATCCTGCTGGAGGAAGCGGAAAAGCGGGACCTGGCGGAGATTTCGCCCGTGGTGTCCAACATCGACGCCCCGGACAAGCTCGCGTTCCCGCTGCGCCGCGGCCTGACGTGGAAGCGATCGCAGGCCGAGCTGGGCATCGACTTCCTGCCCGGCATCGCGTCCCTGATGAACGGCGCACTCTTCCGCGCGTCCACTTTGGACGTCGTCGGCGTCCCGGACCTCCGCCTGTTCTTCCGCGGCGACGAGGTCGAGCTGCACCGCCGGCTGGTGCGCTCGGGGCTGCCGTTCGGCACGTCGCTGAAGACGAAGTACCTGCACCCGGACGGCTCGGACGAGTTCAAGCCCATGCTGGGCGGCAAGTTCCACGCGCAGGACCCGGAAAACGAGGTCAAGCGCTACTACACGTACCGCAACCGCGGGTACCTGCTGTCCCAGCCGGGGATGCGGAAGATCGGCGCGCTGGAGATCGTCCGGTTCGGACTGTACTTCGTGGGCGTGAAGCGGGACCCGAAGGCGTTCCTGCAGTGGCTGAAGCTGGTCCGGCAGGGCCGCGCGGAGAAGTTCTACCGCTACTGAGCCCACGAAAAAGGCCCCCGTTCCCGGGGGCCTTTTTCGTGCGGTCCTATTCGCCGATCACCGGCGGCGCGGTGCGCAGGTCGGTGCCGAACACCTCGTCCGGGTCACCCTCGACGAGGTAGGTCGGCCGCGAGTGCTCGGTGTCCTCGTCACCCTCGCCCTTCTGGCCACGGCCCATGCCGCCCGCGCCCATGCCGCCACGGCCGGCCGCGCCCGAGCCGAGCCCGCCCATCCCGCGGCC
>NZ_JAAGNB010001153.1:0-3798 GCF_010550475.1 Amycolatopsis sp. SID8362 | reverse complement strand
CGACGCCGACCACGTCGAAGGCGGCCCCCACCACGACCAAGCCGAAGCCCAAGCCGAAGCCGGCGCCCCCGGCGAACCCGGGCGTGCCGTGCGCGGCGGCGGCCGCGGCCTCGGGCACCGCGGCCTGCGTCGACATCTCGGCGCACCAGGCGTGGCTGCTGCAGGGCGGCAAGGTCGTCTACGGGCCGGTGAAGATGCTGCCGGGCCGCAAGAGCAACCCGACCCCGACCGGCACGTTCCACGTGCTGTCGAAGGAAAAGATGCACCTGTCGAAGGAGTTCGACAACGCGGAGATGCCGAACTCGGTGTTCTTCTACCCGGGCGACGCCTTCCACACCGGCAGCCTGTCGGTGTACTCGCACGGCTGCATCCACCTGTCGGCCGCCGCGTCCCTGAAGTTCTTCAACACGTTGCACGTCGGTGACGTCGTGCAGGTGGTCCCGTAACGCGTTAGCGGCCAATACGGACAGTAGGTCACAGTCCGATAAATTCACTCTGCCGAGTGCAACTGGCCCCCCTGCTCGGGCGATAAGTGATCGCTTGGGAAGGGGGGCCAAATGGCCTTGCGAAAACTTCGCGCACTCCGTCACGCCTTCGTGGCGGCAGTTTTGACCGGGGCGATGCTGCCCGTCGTGGCCACGGGGGTGGCGACGGCGGCGACAGCGCTCCCGCAGGGGTTCGTGCTGCGGGACACCAGCGCCGGGCTGGGGCAAGAACCACTCACCGACTTCGCGTACCTGCCGGACAACTCGATGCTGGTCACCGGCAAGAACGGCACGGTCCGCTGGCTGTCGGCCGACGGCTCGGCGGGCCGGTCGCTGACGAAGCTGCCGGTCCGGACCAATGAAGACCTCGGTCTGGTCGGGCTCGCCGTGGCGCCGGATTACGCCACCTCGCACGCCATCTACCTGACGCGGTCGATCAACCAGACCAGCGGTTTCGTGATGCGCCTGGCGCGGTTCACGGTCACCGTGGACGCGGCCGGCGCGCCGACCGGTCTGGGCGCCGAGCAGTCCCTGTTCGAGGTGCCGGGCATCTTCAACGTGCACGGCATCGACGAGGTCGTCGCGGCCACCGACGGGACGCTCTGGCTGTCCATCGGCGACAACGGCGACTTCACCAAGATGGACCCCGCGTCGCTGCGCGCGCAGGACATCAACCAGCCCTACGGCAAGATCTTCCACCTGGCCGCCGACGGCAAGGGCGTGGCGACCAACCCGTACTTCGACGCGGCGAACCCGGGTTCGACCGCGAGCAAGGTGTTCGCGCGCGGGTTCCGCAACCCGTTCCGCTTCAGCATCGACCCGAACCTCGGCCTCCCGGTCGCCGGTGACGTCGGCTGGAGCACCTGGGAAGAGGTCGACGTCGTGCAGCGCGGCGCGAACCAGGGCTGGCCGTGCTGGGAGGGCAACCACCCGACGCCGGGCTACAGCGGTCTCGCGGAATGTGTGGGTGTGGCGAACCAGCCGCCGGTCTTCGAGTACCAGCACGGCAACGGCGTGATGCAGGGCAACAGCGTCAGCGGCGGGATCGTCTACAACGGATCGAGCTACCCGGCGGCGTACCGCGGCTCGTACTTCTTCGGCGACTACGTGACGCACAAGATCTGGACGATGAAGTACGACAAGCAGGGTCAGCTCACGCAGGCCCCGGAGAACCCGCCGGTCTTCACCGACATCGGCGGCCCCGTCAAGTTCGCGGCGGCGCCGAACGGCGACATCGTCTACGCCGACATCCTGTCCGGCAACCTGCGGCGGCTGACCTACTCGGCCAACAACACCACGCCGGTCGCCAAGGCCACCTCGGTGACCGACCCGGACACCCGCACCGTTTCGTTCGACGGCTCCGCTTCGGTCGACTACGACAACGACACGCTGAAGTACGACTGGGACTTCGGCGACGGCAACACCCTCGTCGACGCGGGGCCGACGGTGTCGCACGCCTACGCGGCGGGCACCGAGGCGTTCACCGCGAAGCTGACGGTCCGGGACCCGCTGGGCGCCGCCGACACGACCAGCATCGCGGTCGCGCCGGGCAACCACACCCCGGAGATCACCCTCACCACGCCGGGTGACACGGCGACGTTCGCGGTCAGCCAGCAGGTTTCGCTGAGCGCCACCGCGACCGACGCGGAGGACGGCGCGTTGCCGATCACCTGGACCACCGCGGTGCGGCACTGCCCGAGCGAGGCGACGTGCCACTCCCACCCGGGCGACGGCGGTACCGGCGCGAGCTTCGCGGCGCCGTTCACCGAGCACCCGGACTCGCGGATGGAGTTCACCGCGTCGGTGACCGACAACGCGGGCGTCACGACGTCCAAGACGTACACGGCGTGGCCGCGTGAGCACCGCATCACCTTGGTCAGCACGCAGCCCGCGGCGCTGGGCATCCCGGTCGAGGGCGGCGTCAGCACCGCGATGGTCGCCGAGGGGGCCAGCTTCGACGTCGAGGCCGCCGCGCTGGCGATCGACGGCGTCTCGACGTTCACCGGCTGGCAGGGTGGTCCGACGACTCAGAAGTGGATCATCACCGTCGGCACGAGCGACATGACGCTGACGGCGAACTACGCCACGCCGATCGACCAGCGTTACAACGCCGACCCGGCGCTGCAGGCGAAGCTGGGCGCGCCGACGGCGCCCGAGGTCACCGATGGTCCGGTCCACTACCGAGTCTACGCGAACGGGCGGCTGTACTGGAGCGCCGTGGGTGGCACGAAGTTCGTGACCGGCCCGGTGCTCGACAAGTACGTCGCCTTCGGCGGCCACAGCGTCCTCGGCCCGCCGACGTCGGACACCGCGTCCACTCCGGACGGTGTCGCGCAGTACAACCACTTCGTCAACAACGGAAACGTGGGCTCGATCTACTACACGGCCGCGACGGGCGCGCACGCGCTCTACGGTGAGATCCGGAAGAAGTGGGCGGCGCTGGACTACGAGCGCGGTCTGGGTTACCCGACGACCGACGAGGCAGGCACGCCGGACGGCGTCGGCCGCTACAACCACTTCATCAAGGGTGGCAACGTCGGTTCGATCTACTACACCGCCGCGAACGGCGCGCACGCGATCTTCGGGGAGATCCGGAAGAAGTGGGCGGAGTACGGGTACGAGCGCGGGCTCGGCTACCCGACGACCGACGAAGGCGTTACGCCGGACGGGATCGGCCGATACAACCACTTCAGCCTCGGCCACTCGATCTACTACACGGTGGCGACCGGCGCGCACGCGGTGAAGGGCGAGATCCGCAAGCGCTGGGCGGCGCTCGGGTGGGAGCGGTCGTACCTGCGCTACCCGACGTCGGACGAGTACGTGGTCAACGGGGTGTACCGCAGCGACTTCCAGGGCGGTTACATCACGTTCACCCTCGCGGGCGGGGCCGTCGACCGTCCTTGGTGAACTGAGCGGTGAAGAAAGCGGGCCGTCCCTCGGGGCGGCCCGCTTTTCCGTTCAGGACAAGAGGTTCGCCGGTGTCGTCCCGGTCGTCGTCAGCGGGAGGCCGAGTGCGACGCGCTCGGTGAGCCACGGGCTCGGCCGGTAGCGCGGGTCGCCGGTGGCCGTGGCGAGGCCGCGCAGGATGCGCAGCACGACGTCGCCGCCGACGAGATCGCCCCAGGCCAGCGGACCGCGTGGGTAACCGAGGCCGAGGCGGACCGCCGTGTCGATGTCCGCCGGGGTCGCGAGGTGCTGGCCCGCGATGAAGCACGCCGTGTTGACGATCGAGGCCAGCAGGCGCTGGGCGATCGGGGCGGGCCCGTCGCGCACGACGGTCACCGGGTGGCCGGTCGCGGCCAGCGCGCCCCAG
>NZ_JAAGNB010001102.1:0-221 GCF_010550475.1 Amycolatopsis sp. SID8362 | reverse complement strand
AGGCGGACCGCGATCATCGTCGCCGAGAAAGCGAAGTAGCCCAGGGAGGCCAGCGCGGGCGTCGCGCCGGTGACGTCGGCGAGGTACACCGCGCTCCAGCTGTTGACCGCGCCTTCGGCGACGAACCCGCAGAACGCGATCACGCCCAGCGGCACCAGCGCCCGGCTCGGCCACGCGAACGCCGCGTCGCCCTGGCCGCGGTCGGCGCCGGTCAGGAACCG
>NZ_JAAGNB010000953.1:0-615 GCF_010550475.1 Amycolatopsis sp. SID8362 | reverse complement strand
GCCGCGCGCGCCGGCCGGGAAGACGCTGAGCGTGACCGTGCACGACACCGTGCCGTGGACCCACCCGGAGACGCTGACCTCGCGCGGTGTCAGCTGGCACCGGTCGATGATCGCGCGGGCCGCCAAGCGGGCGTCCGGGCTGGTCGTGCCGACGCGCGCGGTCGCCGACGAGCTGGCGGTGCTGATCGACCTCGACGTCCCGGTGCGCGTGGTCCCGCACGGCGTGCGGGTGCCCACCGGGGACGCGGACCTGGAGCTGCCCGCCCAGTACGTGCTGGCGGTCGGCACGATCGAGCCGCGCAAGGGCATCGACGTGCTGATCGACGCGGTCGCGGCGCTGGAGGGCACGATGCTCGTGCTGGCCGGCCAGCCGGGCTGGGGCGGCATCGACCCGGTCGCGCTGGCTCTTGAACGCGGCCTTCCCGCGGATCGGCTGCGGGTGCTGGGGAAGGTGTCGGACGCCGAGCTGGCGACCGCGCTGCGGCACGCGAGCGTGCTGGCGGTGCCGAGCCTCGCCGAGGGCTTCGGGCTCGGCCTGCTGGAGGCGATGGCGGCCGGCGTCCCGGTGGTGCACACCGACGTCCCGGCCCTGGTCGAGGTGGCGGGCGGCGCGGG
>NZ_JAAGNB010000731.1:0-244 GCF_010550475.1 Amycolatopsis sp. SID8362 | reverse complement strand
ACGTGACCGTTGCAGGAGAAGGTCAGGTGCCCGTGGGGGAGCTGCTCGGCCGAGCACCCCGGCGGTCGAAGGGGAAGGCGGCCTGGCACGCGCTCGTGCACTGGCGCGACTGGAGCCTCCCCGTCAAGCTCTCGGCCGTCACGGTCGTGCCTATCGTCCTCGCGCTGGTGCTCGGCATCACGACGATCGCGGCGCAGGTCGGCCGGTCGGACGACTACCAGCGGCTGGACCGGCTCGTCGCGCT
>NZ_JAAGNB010000672.1:0-246 GCF_010550475.1 Amycolatopsis sp. SID8362 | reverse complement strand
GGATGCGCGCGACCACCTGCGCGGCGGTCAGGCTGCCGCCGCCGTGGGTGAAGAAGTCGGCCTTCGGGTCGTCGACCGACACGCCGAGGATCTCGGCCCACCCTTCGGCGAGCCACGTCTCGGTCGGCGACAGCCCGGTGGCGTCCACAGTGGACAGCGGCCACGGGAGCGCGGCGCGGTCGACCTTGCCGGAGGTGCGGGTCGGCAGGTCGTCGACGACGGCGAGCAGCGGCACCAGCGCGGCGG
>NZ_JAAGNB010000621.1:0-232 GCF_010550475.1 Amycolatopsis sp. SID8362 | reverse complement strand
GGAGGCCTCCGCGCGGGCCATCGAGAGCAGGCCGTCGAGGATCTGGTGCAGCCGGCCCGCGTCGACCCGCGCGGCCTCCAGGTCGGCGGCGGCCGGCTCGTCGTCGACGTGGCCTTCGAGGTTGCCGAGCCGGATCTTCAACGCGGTCAGCGGGTTGCGCAGCTGGTGGGAGGCGTCGGCGACGAACGCGCGCTGCGCGGCCAGCGCCCCGGACACGCTCGCAACCCGCTGA
>NZ_JAAGNB010000485.1:0-259 GCF_010550475.1 Amycolatopsis sp. SID8362 | reverse complement strand
GGAGCTCCGGCAGCACCACGACGGCCGCGGGCACGAGGTACTCCGGCAGCCGGGCGGCGAGGAGCGCCCGCAGCGCCACCGGATCGCCCGCCGGCGCGACGTAGGCGATCAGCGAGTTGTCGCGGGCGACGACGACCGCGCGGGCGACCGAGGCGTCCGACGTCAGCACGGCTTCGACTTCGCCGGGCTCGACGCGGAATCCGCGGATCTTGATTTGCTGGTCGGCGCGGCCGAGGAAGTCGAGCGCGCCGTCGGGACG
>NZ_JAAGNB010000436.1:0-12019 GCF_010550475.1 Amycolatopsis sp. SID8362 | reverse complement strand
GGACTCGACGGACAGCACCGGGGCGCCCTGCGGGTCGACCGCGGCGAGGGACACGGATTCGGCGCCGGAGCGCGTCAGGCGGGCGCGCAGGACCGAGGCGCCGCCCGCGTGGAGGGAGACGCCGGTCCAGGAGAAGGGCAGGCGGCCGGTGTCGGAGGAGTCCAGCTCGACGAAGGACACCGCGTGCAGGACCGAGTCCAGGAGGGCGGGGTGGACGCCGTACTGCGCGGCGTCCTCGGCTTCGGCGGGCAGGGCGACCTCGGCGAACACCTCGCCGTCACGCTGCCAGGCGGCGGTCAGGCCGCGGAAGGACGGCCCGTAGGTGAACCCGTTCGCGGCGAACCGCTCGTAGAACCCGGTGAGGTCGATCGGGACGGCTCCCTCGGGCGGCCACACCGCGGTGTCGAAGTCCGCGACCCGCTCACCCGGGGCGACGACACCGCCCGCGTGCTTCACCCAGTTGGAGTCGGCCGCGCCCTGGACGCGCGAAGACAGGGTCACCTCGCGGCGGCCGGACTCGTCCGGGCCGCCCACGACGAGCTGGAGCAGCACGGCGTCGCGCTCCCCCAGGACCAGCGGCACCGCGAGGGTGAAGTCCTCGACGGTCGTGCAGCCCACTTCGTCGCCGGCGCGGAGAGCGAGTTCGAGGAAACCGGCGCCGGGGAACAGGATCGCGCCGCCGACTGCGTGGTCCGCGAGCCACGCGTCGGTGGCCAGGGACAGCCGTCCGGTGAACACGACGCCCCCGGAACCGGCGAGGTCCACCGCCGCGCCGAGCAGGGGGTGCCCGGCCGGGGTCAGCCCGAGCCCGGCGGTGTTCCGGGTGTTGACGCCGGTGCGAGGCCAGAACCGTACGCGCTGGAAGGCATAGGTGGGCAGGGTGACCCAGGACGCGCCCTCGTAGAGCGGGGCCCAGTCGACGTCCACACCGGACACGTACAGCCGGGCGAGCGCGGTGATCACTGCCGTTTCTTCACCGCGATCCTTACGCAGCAACGGAACCGCGTCGACCATCGCCGACAACGTCCCATCCGGCCCGAGTTCCACCAACGCCGCACCGGCCAAAGCATTCACATGATCAGCGAACCGAACCGTGTCCCGAACATGAGACACCCAAAACTCCGGCGACGTCACATCACCAGCAGCAACCATCGGAACCGTCGGCTCGCCAAACTCCAAACCCTCAACAACCGCACGGAACTCATCCAGCATCGGATCCATCAACGACGAATGGAACGCGTGCGACACGTTGAGCCGCTTGGACTTCTCAAAGCCCTCCGCAATCCCCAGCACCAGCTCTTCGACACCGGAAATCACCACCGACCGCGGACCATTCACCGCCGCGATCGACACCCCATCAACCAGTAGCGGCGTCACCTCGTCCTCCGAGGCCACCAACGACACCATCGCGCCACCAGCGGGCAGCGCCTGCATCAACCGAGCACGGGCGGACACGAGCGTGCTCGCGTCCTCCAGAGAGAACACTCCGGCGACGTGCGCGGCCGCGATCTCACCGATCGAATGCCCCGCAACATGATCCGGCCGGATACCCCACGACTCCACCAGCCGGAACAACGCCACCTCAAGGGCGAACAGCGCGGGCTGTGCCCACTCCGTCCGGTCCAGCAACGCCGCGTCTTCACCAAAAACAACCTCGCGGACCGGAAGCAGCGCGAACACCGCGTCCAGCGCGTCGGCGAATACCGGGTATCGCTCGTACAACTCCCGACCCATGCCGAGCCGTTGCGAACCCTGACCCGCGAACAGGAACGCCACCGAGTGCTCGCGGGCGATCCCGCGGGCCAGCTCCTCGCCCGACGACGTCAGCACCGCGCGGTGCTCGAACCGGGCGCGGGTGGTTTCGAGGGAGTGCCCGACGCGCAGCGGGTCGAGGCCGTCCACGGCGGACAGGAGCTGGTCAAGCTGCGCGTCCAGGGCGGCCTCGGTCTTGGCGGAGACGGGCCACGGAACGAGACCGTGGGCGCGGGTGACCGGCGCGGGGGCCGGGGTGTCCGGGGCCTGTTCGAGAATGACGTGCGCGTTGGTCCCGCTCAACCCGAACGACGAGACACCAGCCCGCCGCGGCCGCGCCACATCCGGCCACGAAACCGCCTCCGCCGCCACCTCGACCGCACCCGACGACCAGTCCACATGCGACGACGGCACATCCACATGCAACGACTTCGGCACCACACCATGCCGCATCGCCAGCACCATCTTGATCACACCCGCGACACCGGCAGCCGCCTGGGTGTGCCCCAGGTTCGACTTCACCGAACCCAGCAACAACGCCGCGTCACGATCCTGGCCGTACGTCGCCAGCAACGCCTGCGCTTCGATCGGGTCACCCAACGTCGTTCCCGTGCCGTGCGCCTCGACAGCGTCCACATCGGACGTGCGGAGGCCGGCCGACGCGAGCGCCTGCCGGATCACCCGTTGCTGCGACGGGCCGTTCGGGGCGGTGAGGCCGTTGGACGCGCCATCGGAGTTGATCGCCGACCCGCGGACCACGGCGAGGACGTGGTGGTCGTCGCGCCGGGCGTCGGAAAGCCGTTCGACGACGAGCATGCCGACACCTTCGGACCAGCCCGTGCCGTCGGCCGTGTCGGAGAACGCCTTGCACCGCCCGTCCGGCGCGAGACCGCCCTGACGGCTGAACCCGGCGAAGCTGAGCGGAGTCGACATCACGGTCACGCCACCGGCCAGTGCCAAGGTGCACTCCCCCGCCCGCAGCGCCTGGGCCGCGAGGTGCAGGGCCACCAGCGACGACGAACACGCCGTGTCGATGGTCATCGCCGGGCCCTCCAGGCCCAGCGCGTACGACAGCCGCCCCGACACGACGCTGGCGGCGAGCCCGGTGCCGGCGTGGCCCTCCAGGTCGGTCTGGGCGTTGAGGATCAGGTTGGCGTAGTCTTGGCCGTTGGTGCCGACGAAGACACCCGTGCGGCTGCCGCGCAGGCGCGTCGGATCGATGCCCGACCGCTCGAACGCCTCCCACGACGACTCCAGCAGCAGCCGTTGCTGCGGATCCATCGCGAGCGCCTCACGCGGTGAGATCCCGAAGAAGTCGGCGTCGAAATCGCCTGCGTCGTAAAGGAACCCGCCGACGCCCGCGACGGTCCCACCCAGGGTGGCGAGGTCCCAGCCGCGGTCGGCCGGGAAGTCCGAGATCCCGTCCGTCCCCGCGGCCAGCAGTTCCCACAGGTCTTCGGGTGAGCGCACGCCGCCGGGGAACCGGCAGCTCATGCCGACGATGACGATCGGGTCGTCGGTCACCGGCGCCGCCGTGAGCACCTCGGCCCGCGCGCGGTCGCCCACCAGTTCGGCGAGCAGGAACTCCGCGAGCGCGGTAGGCGTCGGGTGGTCGAAAACCAGGGTCGACGGCAGGCTGAGCCCGGTTTCGGTGTCGAGGCGGTTGCGCAGCTCGATCGCGGTCAGCGAATCGAACCCGAGGTCCTTGAACGCCCGGTCGCTCCCCACCTCCTGGGCGCCGCTGTGCCCCAGCACCGCGGCGACCTGCGTGCGGACCAGGTCCAGGACCGCGGACCGGCGGTCGGGTTCGGCGCGCGCGAGCAGACGGTCGCGGAACCCGTCCCGGGGCGCGAGATCGGCCAGCACCCGCCGCACCTCGGGCAGGTCGCCGAGCAGCGGGCTGCGCCGGGCGGCGAGCATCGTGCGGAGGACCTGCGGCTGCTGGATGTCCGCGACGACGAGAGTCGGCTCGGGCTCCCGCACGGCCTGGGCCATGGCGAAGACGGCCAGGTCCGGGTCCAGTGCGGTGCCGCCGCCGGTCCGCCGGGCCTGTTCCCCGACCTTCGCCCCGGCGGCCATACCGCCGCCAGCCCAAGCGCTCCAGGCGACGGCGGTCGCGGCGAGCCCCTCGGACCGGCGCCGCACGGCAAGCGCGTCGAGCACCGCGTTGGCCGCGGCGTAGTTGCCCTGCCCCGGATTCCCGACCGCACCCGCCACCGAAGAAAACAACACGAACGCCGACAGATCACGATCCCGCGTCAGCTCGTCGAGCAACAACGCCGAGTCCACCTTGGACGCGAAAACCGCACCGAACCGTTCTGGCGTCAGCGAATCGATAACACCGTCATCCAGCACACCCGCGGCATGCACCACACCGGTCAGATCCTCACCGAGGTCGTCCAACAGCGCGGACACCGACGCACGATCGGACACATCACACGCCACACGCTCACCGAACTCCGCGGCACCAGGAGCATCCGGCCCACGGCGGCTCGCCAACACCACCCGATCCGCACCGTTCGCCACCAACCACCGCGCGACATGCGCACCCAGCGCCCCGGTGCCACCGGTGACGAGAACCGTCCCCCGGGGCTCCCACACCTCGTCGGGGCTCGGGGCCGGCGCCGCCACCAGACGTCGGCCGAAAACTCCGGAACTACGCACCGCGACCTGATCCTCGGTCCCCGCGAGCACGCCGGCGAGCCGTCCGGCAGCCCGGGCGTCCAGCACCTCGGGCAGATCGACCAGACCACCCCAGCGACGCGGGTACTCCAACGCCGCCACCCGGCCCAAACCCCAGACACCGGCCTGGATCGGACGGCTGACCCGGTCGGAACGCCCCACCGAGACCGCACCGCGCGTGACACACCACAGCGGCGCGTCGCCGATCGCCTGCAGCAGCACCGTGGTCATCGCGAGCCCGTCGGACTCGTCGAGAGCCAGCAGGGACACGACGACGTCGAACGAGCGCTCGCCCAGCCGCACGGCCAGCGCGTCGCGGTCGGGTCCGGCGACCTCGAAGAGGGTGCCGCCGACTGCCTCGGCGACCGTGGTGACCCACTCGTCACCGGCCAGAGCGGCGGGCACCACGACAAGGACGTCGCGCGGCGCCGCGGCGGGAACGGTGAGCGGCTTCCAGGACTCGCGGTACCGCAGTCCGTCCACAACGGACTGTTCGCGGCGCTCACGGCGCCACGCCGCCAGCGCGGGCAGCACGGTCGTCAAGGCCTCGCCGTCGACGCCGAGCCGGTCGGCGAGCGAGGCGAAGTCCGCGTGGTCGACCGCGGCCCAGAACTCGGCGTCGGCCGCGTCGACCGTGGTGACCGGTTCGATCTCCGGCCAGAACCGCCGGCTCTGGAACGCGTAGGTCGGCAGGCCGACCCGGCGGGCACCGGGTACCAGCGCCGCCCAGTCGACGTCCACCCCGGACACGTGCAACCGCGCCAGCGCGGCAATCACCGACGAATCCTCGCCACGATCCTTGCGCAGCAACGGAACCGCGTCGACCATCGACGACAACGTCCCATCCGGCCCCAGCTCCACCAAGACCGCACCGGACAAAGCACTCACATGATCAGCGAACCGAACCGTGTCCCGAACATGAGACACCCAAAACTCCGGCGACGTCACATCCCCAGCCGCAACCATCGGAATCGTCGGCTCAGCGAACTCAAGCCCCTCAACAATGGCACGGAACTCGTCCAGCATCGGGTCCATCAAGGACGAATGGAACGCATGCGACACGTTGAGCCGCTTGGACTTCTCAAACCTCTCCGCAATCCCCAGCACCGACTCTTCGACACCGGAAATCACCACCGAACGCGGCCCGTTCACCGCCGCGATCGACACCCCCTTGACCAAGAGCGGCGTCACCTCGTCCTCAGACGCGACCAGCGACACCATCGCACCACCCGACGGCAACGCGTCCATCAACCGCGCGCGGGCGGACACCAGCGTGCACGCGTCCTCCAGCGACAGCACCCCGGCGACGTGCGCGGCCGCGATCTCACCGATCGAGTGTCCCGCAACATGATCCGGCCGGATACCCCACGACTCCACAAGCCGGTACAGCGTGACTTCCAGCGCGAACAGCGCGGGCTGCGCCCAGCCCGTCCGGTTCAGCAGCTCGGCGTCAGCACCGAACACCACCTCACGAAGACCGGGATCCAAGTGCACGAACACCGCGTCCAGCGCGTCGGCGAACACCGGATACCGCTCGTACAACTCCCGCCCCATGCCGAGCCGCTGCGAACCCTGACCCGCGAACAGGAACGCCACCGAGCGCTCGCGGGCGATCCCGCGAGCCAGTTCGTCGCCGGCCGGCGTCAGGACGGCGCGGTGCTCGAACAGCGTCCGGGTGGCGGCCAGCGAGTACGCGACGTCGGCCGGATTGAGCCCGGAGGCGGCGGAAAGGAGCCGCTCGCACTGCGCGGCCAGTGCCTCCTCGGTCTTGGCCGAGACCGGCCACGCGACCACTTCACGCGTCACCGGTTCGGTCGGTTCGGGTTCCGGGCCCTGCTCGAGAATGACGTGGGCGTTGGTCCCGCTCAACCCGAACGACGACACCCCAGCCCGCCGCGGCCGCGCCACATCCGGCCACGAAACCGCCTCCGCCGCCACCTCGACCGCACCCGACGACCAGTCCACATGCGACGACGGCACATCCACATGCAACGACTTCGGCACCACACCATGCCGCATCGCCAGCACCATCTTGATCACCCCGGCGACACCGGCGGCCGCCTGCGTATGACCCAAGTTCGACTTGACCGAACCCAACAGCAGCGCCGCGTCACGATCCTGGCCGTAGGTCGCCAGCAACGCCTGCGCCTCGATCGGGTCGCCGAGTGTGGTGCCGGTGCCGTGCGCCTCCACGGCGTCCACATCGGACGTGCGGAGACCGGCCGACGCGAGCGCCTGCCGGATCACCCGTTGCTGCGACGGCCCGTTCGGGGCGGTGAGGCCGTTCGAGGCGCCGTCGGAGTTGATCGCCGAACCCCGCAGGATCGCCAGGATGTCGTGGCCGTTGCGCTGCGCGTCGGACAAGCGCTCGACGACGAGCATGCCGACGCCCTCGGACCAGCCGGTTCCGTCGGCGGCGTCGGCGAACGCCTTGCACCGCCCGTCCGGCGCCAGCCCGCCCTGACGGCTGAAGCCCGCGAAGCTGAGCGACGTCGCCATCACCGTCACACCACCGGCCAGCGCCAGCGTGCACTCCCCCGCCCGCAGCGCCTGCGCGGCCAGGTGCAGGGCCACCAGCGACGACGAACACGCCGTGTCGATGGTCAACGCGGGACCCTCCAGGCCCAGCGCGTACGACAGCCGCCCGGACACGACACTCGCGGCGAGCCCGGTGCCGGCGTGCCCTTCCATGTCCGTCTTGGCGTTGAGGATCAGGGTCGAGTAGTCCTGGCCGTTGGTACCGACGAAAACGCCGGTCCGGCTGCCGCGCAGGCGCGTCGGGTCGATGCCCGACCGCTCGAACGCCTCCCATGAGGTTTCGAGCAGGAGCCGCTGCTGCGGGTCCATCGCCAGCGCCTCACGCGGCGAGATCCCGAAGAAGTCGGCGTCGAAATCACCCGCGTCGTAAAGGAATCCGCCGACGCCCGTGGCGCTCCGGCCGCCGGCCAGCATGGCGAGGTCCCAGCCGCGGTCGGCCGGGAACTCCGAAATCGCGTCCGCGCCCGAGGCCAGCAGTTCCCACAGGTCCTCCGGCGACCGGACGCCGCCGGGGAACCGGCAGCTCATGCCGACGATCACGATCGGGTCGTCGGAGACCTCCCGCGTGCCCGGCTCGACGACGGCGGTTCCGGGGACACCGCCGGCCAGCTCACCGAGCAGGTACCCGGCCAGCGCCGCCGGGCTCGGGTGGTCGAAGACGAGCGTGGCGGGCAGGCTCAGCCCGGTCACGGTGTCGAGGCGGTTGCGCAGCTCGACCGCGGTCAGCGAATCGAACCCGAGGTCCTTGAACGCCCGGTCGCTACCCACCTCCTGGGCGCCGCTGTGCCCCAGCACCGCGGCGACCTGCGTGCGGACCAGGTCCAGGACGGTGGTGTGGCGGTCGGGTTCGGCCAGGGCGAGCAGCAGTTCACGCAGCCCGCCTTCGGTGGCCGGGGTCTCGTCGAGCACGCGCCGGGCCGCCGGGAGGTCGCCCAGCAGCGGGCTCCGGCGGGCGGCGAGCATGGCGCGGAGGATCTTCGGCTGCTGGATGTCGGCGACGACCAGGGTGGCGGCCCGGCCGGCGACGGCCTGCGCGAGCGCCAAGAGCGCCAGCTCGGGGTCGAGTCCACCGGCGCCCTTCTCCCCGGCGGCCATGCCATCGCCGGCCCACGCACCCCAGGCCACCGACGTCGCGGCGAGGCCGAGGGACTTCCGCCGCTCCGCGAGCGCGTCGAGCACCGCGTTGGCCGCGGCGTAGTTGCCCTGCCCTGGATTCCCGACCGCACCCGCCACCGACGAAAACAACACGAACGCCGACAGATCACGATCCCGGGTCAGCTCGTCAAGCAGCAACGCCGAGTCCACCTTGGACGCGAAAACCGCGTCGAACCGGTCCGGCGTCAGCGAATCGATAACACCGTCGTCCAGCACACCGGCGGCGTGCACTACGCCGGTCAGGTCCTCACCGAGGTCGTCCAACAGCGCGGACACCGACGCACGGTCGGACACGTCACACGCCACACGCTCACCGAACTCCGCGGCACCAGGAGCATCCGGCCCACGGCGGCTCGCCAACACCACCCGATCCGCGCCGTTCGCCACCAACCACCGCGCGACATGCGCACCCAGCGCCCCCGTGCCACCGGTGACCAGGACCGTCCCGTGCGGCCGCCAGACCTCGTCGGGCGGACCGGCGGGCGCCGGAACCAGACGCCGTCCGAAGACCCCGGCGCCACGCACGGCGACCTGGTCTTCCGTTCCGGCGAGCACCGCAGCCAGCCGTCCGACGACCCGGGCGTCCAGCACCTCGGGCAAGTCGACCAGACCACCCCAGCGACGCGGGTACTCCAGCGCCGCCACCCGGCCCAGACCCCAGACACCGGCCTGGATCGGACGGCTGACGCGCTCGGAACGGCCGACCGAGACCGCGCCGCGCGTGACACACCACAGCGGCGCGTCCTCGATCGCCTGCAGCAACGCGGTGGTCATCGCGAGCCCGTCGGACTCGTCGAGGGCCAGCAGGGAAAGAACGCGGTCGAAGGAGCGCCCGGCCAGGCCGCTCGCCAGGACTTCGCGGTCGGCGACGGCGACCTCGAAGACGGTGCCGCCGACCGCCTCGGCGACGCTGATGACCCACTCGTCGCCCGCCAGCGCCGCGGGCACCGCCACCAGGACCTCGCCCGGCGCGGCCTCGGCGACGGTGAGCGGCTTCCAGGACTCGCGGTACCGCAGTCCGTCCACAACGGACCGGTCCTGACGCTCACGGCGCCACGCCGCCAGCGCGGGCAGCACGGTCGTCAAGGCCTCGCCGTCGACGCCGAGCCGGTCGGCCAGCGACGAGAAGTCCCCGTTGTCGACCGCGGCCCAGAACTCGGTGTCGGCCGAGCCGGTGACGTCCGCGCGGCCCGGCTCCGGCCAGAACCGCTGCCGCTGGAAGGCGTAGGTCGGCAGGTCGACCGGCTTCGCGCCGGTACCGGAGAAGAACTCCGTCCAGTCGACGTCCACACCGGACACATGCAGGCGGGCGAGCGCGGTGACTGCGGACAGTTCCTCGCCACGATCCTTACGCAGCAACGGAACCGCGTCGACCATCGCCGACAACGTCCCATCCGGCCCCAGCTCCACCAACGCCGCACCGGACAAAGCATTCACATGATCAGCGAACCGAACCGTGTCCCGAACATGAGACACCCAGAACTCCGGCGACCGCACATCCCCAGCCGCAACCATCGGAATCACCGGCTCGGCGAACTCCAGACCCTCCACGACCGCACGGAACTCGTCCAGCATCGGATCCATCAACGACGAATGGAACGCGTGAGACACGTTGAGCCGCTTGGACTTCTCGAACCCGGCGGCAATCTCCAGAACACGGTCCTCGACACCGGAAATCACCACGGACTGCGGACCGTTCACCGCCGCAATCGACACACCGTCGACCAGCAACGGCAGGACTTCATCCTCCGAGGCCACCAGCGACACCATCACACCACCGGCGGGCAGCGCCTGCATCAGGCGAGCCCGGGCGGACACCAGCGTGCACGCGTCCTCCAAGGACAAAACACCGGCCACGTGCGCAGCCGCGATCTCACCGATCGAGTGCCCCGCAACGTGATCCGGTCGGATGCCCCACGACTCCACCAACCGGAACAACGCCACTTCCAGAGCAAACAACGCGGGCTGCGCCCACTCCGTCCGGTCCAGCAACGCCGCGTCGTCACCGAAGACAACCTCGCGCACCGGAAGCAACGCGAACACCGCGTCAAGCGCGTCGGCGAACACCGGGAACCGCTCGTACAGCTCCCAGCCCATGCCGAGGCGCTGCGAACCCTGACCAGCGAACAAGAACGCCACCGCACGCTCGCCCGCCACACCACGGGCCAGCTCCTCACCGGACGGCAGCAGCACCGCCCGGTGTTCCAGGAGCGACCGGCCGGTGGCCAGCGAGTGGGCCACATCCAAAGGCTCGAGCCCGTCCACAGCGGACGTGAGCCGGGCGATCTGGGCGTCGAGCGCGGTCTCCGAGCGGGCCGAAACGAGCCAGGGCACCACGTCGAGCCCGCGCTCCGCCGGGGCCGGCGTGGTTTCGGTCGCGGGGGCCTGCTCGATGATGACGTGCGCGTTGGTCCCGCTCAGCCCGAACGACGACACCCCCGCCCGGCGCGGACGCCCGTTTCCGGTCCACTCGACCGCTTCCGTGGCCAGCTCGATCGCCCCGGCGGACCAGTCGACGTGCGTCGACGGCTCGGTGACGTGCAACGTCGGGGGCAGCAGTTCGTGCTGCAGCGCCAGTACGACCTTGATGACGCCCGCGACGCCGGCGGCGGCCTGGGTGTGCCCGAGGTTCGACTTCACCGAACCCAGCAGCAGCGGCCGTTCGCGGTCCTGGCCGTAGGTCGCCAGCAGCGCCTGCGCCTCGATCGGGTCGCCCAGCGTCGTGCCGGTGCCGTGCGCCTCGACGACGTCCACTTCGGAGGGTGAGAGTCCCGCGGACGCGAGGGCCTGGCGGATGACGCGTTGCTGCGACGGGCCGTTCGGGGCGGTAAGACCGTTGGACGCGCCATCCTGGTTGACCGCGGAGCCGCGGACGACCGCGAGCACCCGGTGGCCGTGGCGCTGGGCGTCGGAGAGCCGCTCGACGACGAGCATGCCGACGCCCTCGGACCAGCTCGTGCCGTCGGCGGTGTCGGAGAAGGCCTTGCAGCGGCCGTCGGCGGCGAGGCCGCCCTGGCCGCTGAAGCCGAGGAAGCTGCCTGGCGTGGACATCACGGACACCCCGCCGACCAGCGCCAGCGAGCATTCGCCGCCGCGCAGCGCCTGCGCGGCGAGGTGCAGGGCCACCAGCGACGACGAGCAGGCGGTGTCGATCGTCATCGCCGGGCCCTCGAGGCCCAGCGTGTACGACAGCCGGCCGGAGGCGACGCTCGCGGCGATCCCGGTGCCGGTGTGGCCCGCGGTGTCGACGGCGGCGGTGAGGAACAGGTCGGAATAGTCCTGCCCGTTGGTGCCGATGAAGACCCCGGTGCGGCTGCCGCGCAACCGGTCGGCGGCGATCCCCGCCCGCTCGACGGCCTCCCAGGTGGCCTCCAGCAGCAGGCGCTGCTGCGGGTCCATCGCCACGGCCTCGCGCGGGGAGATGCCGAAGAAGTCCGCGTCGAACTCGGCGGCGTCGGGCAGGAACCCGCCTTCGCGGGTGTCGCTGGTCCGGCCGAGCGCGTCGAGGTCCCAGCCGCGGTCGCCGGGGAACGCCCCGATCGCGTCGCCGCCGTCGCGGACGAGCCGCCACAGGTCATCCGGCGACGCGACACCGCCGGGGAAGCGGCAGCTCATGCCGACGATCACGATCGGGTCGCCGGTGGCCGCCGCCACCGCCGCGACGTCGGCTTCGGCGCTCCCGCCCAGCAGTTCGGCGAGCAGGAAGGCGGCCAGCGCGGCCGGCGTCGGGTGGTCGAAGACCAGCGTCGAGGGCAGCGTCAGGCCGGTCGCCGCGGTGAGCTGGTTGCGCAGCTCGATCGCGGTCAGCGAGTCGAAGCCGAGGTCCTGGAACGCCCGCCCGGCGCCCACCGCCGCGCCGTCGCGGTGCCCGAGCACGAGGGCCGCGCGCGTG